>CAYXJM010000090.1:0-3384 GCA_964465455.1 uncultured Klebsiella sp. | reverse complement strand
CCGGCAGCGGCTGGATCGCGCCGCCGGTGGCCTGCGAACGCGCGCTCCGGCACCCGCTGATCGAGGCGCGCTTCGGCTGCCGCGCGACTGCGCTCGCGACCGGCACAGCGGGCTGGCGCGTGCAGCTCGACGGCGGCGCGACGCTGCAGGCCGACGCGGTGATCGTGGCCACCGCGGCGGCCGCGAACGAACTGCTCGGCACCGGCGCCCTGCCGCTCGGCCCGCTGCGCGGGCAAGTCACGCAGTTGCCGCGCGCCGCGCTCGGTGCGGCGCCGCGCTGCGTGGTCTGCGCCGAGGGGTACGTGGCGCCGCCGCGCGGCGAGTGGATCTGCTGCGGCGCGAGCTTCATGCGCGGTGCGGGCGATTTCGTGCCGACGGCCGCGGAGCACCGCGACAACCTGCAGCGCCTCGGCGAGATCCTGCCGCACGTCGACCCGGCAACGATCGACATCGCGACGCTGCGCGGGCGCGTGGGCTACCGCGCCAGCACGCCGGATCGCCTGCCGGTCGCCGGCCCCGTGCCCGACATCGCGGCATTCCGCGAGGTGTTCGCGGGCCTGGCGCGCAACGCCCGCCAGCCCATCGACCACATCGGTGCCTATCGCCCCGGCCTGTACGTCAGCGCGGGCCACGGTTCGCGCGGCCTGACCAGCGCGCCGCTCTGCGCCGAGGCCATCGCCGCGGCGATCACGGGCGAGCCGTCCCCGCTGCCGCGGCGGTTGCAGCGCACGCTCTCGGCGGCGCGCTTCGTGGTGCGGTCCCTCGCCAGGGGGCGGCCCTGATGCCGGGCCTGTCGCGCCGGCCGCGCGCCGCGCTCGCCGCACGGCTCGCGCTGTGCTGCCTCGCGCTCGCCTGCCGGGCCCGGGCCGACGACGACGGCCCGCTCGCCGCCGTGCCGGCGCTCCCGTTCACGATCGAGGCCCGCCTGCCGCACGACCGCACGCTGTTCACGCAGGGCATCGCCTTCGCCGGCGACCTGCTGGTGGAGAGCGGCGGCGGCTACCGCGAATCGCGCCTGCTGCTGCGCCGCCTCGAGGACCCGGAGCCGCTGCAGAGCATCGCCCTGCCGCGACGCTGGTTCGCCGAGGGCGTGACACCGCACCAGGGCCGGCTGTACCTGCTGACCTGGCGCGAGGGCGTGGCGCAGTCCTTCAGCCTGCCTCGGCTGCAGCCGCTGGCCACCTTCGCCTACGCCGGCGAAGGCTGGGGCCTCACCAGCGACGGCACGCAACTGGTGCAGAGCGACGGCAGCGCGGTGCTGGTGTGGCGCGACGCCGGGGACTTCTCGGTACGCCGGCGCCTGGAAGTCCGTGCCGGCGAGCGGCCGCTGCGGCAGCTGAACGAGCTCGAATGGGTCGAGGGCTGGATCGTCGCGAACGTGTGGCTCAGCGACTACGTGGTCGGCATCGACCCGGCCAGCGGCTGCGTCATGTGGAAGCTGGCGCTGCAGGGGCTGCTGGACGGGCACGAGCGCAGGCGGGCCGACGTGCTGAACGGCGTTGCCTGGGAAGCGGACCGCAAGCGGCTGTGGGTGACGGGGAAGCTGTGGCCCTGGCTGTTCGGCCTGCGGGTCGCATTGCCGCCGCTGCCCGCGCCTGCCCCCGGCGCGGCCCCGGCCTGCGCGGCCGCGCCGGCCCCGTCCGTGCCGCCGGTCCCGTCGTCACTCCCCTAGCCCGGCGTCGGCCCGCCAGCCGCGCCGCAGCAGCGCCGACTCGGCCGCGGCGTCGAGCGGCGTCTCCGCGATCAGCGAGTCGACGAAGCGGTCGAAATCCGCGTCGGTCCCCGCGGTCGCCGTTTCGTACTGCCCCGTCGCGTTCCCGCCGGCCGCCGCGGCGGCGAGCTTCAGCGTCACCCAGCGATCCGCGCGGCGACAGGCGACGCCGCGCGCGGCGCGCGTCTCCCCGTCGACGCGAAACTCGCGGCAATACTCGCGTGCGCCCGACACGAAGCTCAGCACCGGCGTGATGGCTATGCCCGGCTCGCCCGCCGCCGCGTAGGTTTCGTCGCTCGGAACCGACTCCAGCGCCTGGTGCAGCGGGCTCTCGCCGGGAATGGCGCCGGTGCGCGCGATGCGCTCGAAGCGTGCATCGGCGGCGCCGCGCGAACCGAATTGCACGCCGATGGCGACCGCGAGCACCAGGCTCGCCGCCAGCGCCAGCCCCGCCGCGATCCGGTAGCGCGGCGCGCCCCGCGCCGGCATCGCGATCACCGTGGCCGCGCCCGCCGCGCCGCCGGCATCCGCCGCCTCGGCCTGCGGCGCCCCCAGCAGGGCGAGGACCGCCTCCGGCAGGGGCTCGGCGTCGATGCCGCTGCTGAACTCGGCCAGCAGCGCGTCGACGCGCGCGAACTGCTGCGCGCGGGCCGCGAGCGCGGGGTCGGCGGCGAGGGCGGCGCGTACCCGCGCCATTTCCCCGGGCGGCAGTTCGCCATCGATATAGGCGGAGAGCTGTTCGTCGCTGATCATGTGCCTGCTCCGGAAATGAGCCCGGCGCCGGGCGCCCGGGCGTCGCCGCCGAGGGCCTTCGCCAGCGCCGCGCGCGCCCGCGCGATGCGGCTCATGATCGTGCCGACCGGGGTCTCGAGCACGGCCGCCGCCTGGGCATAGGAAAGGCCCTCCAGCACGACGAGCGAGAGGGCCGCGCGCTGGTCCTCGGGCAGCCCGTCCATCGCCGCGCCGACCTCGCCGAGGGCAAGCCTGCTCATGAGCACGTTTTCGCCATCGAATGTCTGTTCCATTGCAGCCGACTCCTCGAACGGCAGCGCCGAGCGGACCTTGCGCGCGCGCACCTCGTCGATCCACAGGTTGCGGCAGACGCGGAACGCCCACTTGTCCAGCTCGACCTCCTGCGGCACGCCGCGCGCGAGCAGCCGCTCGAGCGTTCCCTGCAGCAGATCGTCGGCATCGTGACGCGCCCCGGTGAGCGCGTGGGCATAGCGACGCAGCCGCGGTACCAGGGCAGCCAGATCCCGGCGGAGCGCGTCGGCGTTCATTCTTCGCTGTTACCTGGCATTCGCGATGCTGCCATGCCTGTGCCGTTTCCCCGATGACGGTCGGCGGGCCGCCGTTATTCCGCGGCACGACGGGAATTTTTCGCGCCCTTCGCACGTCAGGGTTTACGTTAACATGGCGCACTGCGCCGCGCAGCGGACCCCCCGCTGCCCGCCACCGTGCCAGCCGGAGACGCGCCGCGAACCGTTGCCGATGCCCGTGAGAACAGTCTTCCTCGCCGCATTCCTCGGCCTGGTCGCCCTCGGCGGCCTGCCTGGCCAGGCGTTGCTGCCCGGCAGCGCGGGCGCGGCGTGGGCTTCGGACGAGGAAGACGCGATCGAATCCGAGGTCGAGGACAAGGTCGAATCCGACGTCGAGGACAAGGTCGAGTCCGA
>CAYXJM010000089.1:4663-8834 GCA_964465455.1 uncultured Klebsiella sp. | reverse complement strand
ACGGGCTGGTGCGCGAGGCGGGCTACGACATCACGCCCGCCTCCGAGGTCATGGCCATATTCTGCCTCGCACTCGACCTCGCGGACCTCGAACGGCGCCTCGGCAACATCGTGATCGGTTACCGGCGCGACCTGTCGCCGGTGTTTGCGCGCGAGCTGAACGCCGCGGGGGCGATGTCGGTGCTGCTGCGCGATGCGCTGCAGCCGAACCTGGTGCAGACGCTGGAGAACAACCCGGTGCTGATCCACGGCGGTCCCTTCGGCAACATCGCGCACGGCTGCAATTCGCTGATTGCCACGCGCGGCGCGCTGAAACTGGCTGACTACGTGGTCACCGAGGCGGGCTTTGGCGCGGACCTGGGCGCCGAGAAGTTCTTCGACGTCGCCGCGCGCAAGGGCGGCCTGCACCCGGACGCCGCGGTGCTGGTGGCCACCGTGCGCGCCCTGAAGATGCACGGCGGGCAGCCGAAGGCCGCGCTCGGCGCGGAGAACCTCGATGCCCTGCGCGCCGGCTGCGCGAACCTCGCGCGGCACGTGCGCAACATCGGCCTGTTCGGCGTGCCCGTCGTGATCGCGATCAACCGTTTCGCCTCGGACACCGACGCGGAGGTCGCGCTGCTGAAGGAGCAGGCGGCGCGGCTCGGATGCGAGGCGGTCGAATCGACGCATTTCCGCGACGGCGGCGCGGGCGCCGAGGCGCTGGCGCGCGTGGTGCAGCGGCTGGCCGACTCCGGCCTGTCGCAGTTCCGCACGCTCTACGACGACGAGATGCCGCTGTGGGACAAGGTGTGCTGCGTGGCGCGCAGCATCTACGGCGCGGGGAAGGTGGTCGCGGAGCAGAAGGTGCGGGACAGGTTCCGGCAGTTCGACGCCATCGCCGGCAGCTTCCCGGTATGCATCGCGAAGACCCAGTACAGCTTCTCCACGGACCCGGACCTGCTCGGCGCCCCGGTGGACCACACCGTGGCGGTGCGCGACGTGGTGCTCGCCGGCGGAGCGGAGTTCGCGGTGGTGATGTGCGGCGACATCATGACGATGCCTGGCCTGCCGCGGCGCCCCGCCGCCGAAGGCATCCGGCTGAACGCGCGCGGCGAGATCGAAGGCCTGTTCTGAGCGCCGCGGCGCGGCGCTCAGCTGCCGATCGCGCCGCAACGCTCCGGCAGGATCCGGCGCAGCTTGTCGCGCATCGAGCGGATCGCCTGCTCGGTGCTGTCCCAGTCCATGCAGGCGTCCGTGACCGACACCCCGTAGCGCAGCTTCGACAGGTCGGCGGGGATCGGCTGGTTGCCGGCTTCCAGGTTGCTCTCGAGCATCGCGCCCACGATCGATCGGTTGCCCTCGAGGATCTGGTTGGCGACGTTGTCCAGCACCAGCGCCTGCAGCGCGTGGTCCTTGTTCGAGTTGGCGTGGCTGCAGTCGACCACGATGTTCGGCGCGATGCCGGCCTTCTCGAGTTCGCGCTCGCACACGGCGACGTGCACCGAGTCGTAGTTCGGTCCCTGGGAGCCGCCGCGCAGCACCACGTGCGCGTGGCGGTTGCCGCGGGTGTGGATGACGGCGACCTTGCCCTCGCTGTTGATGCCGAGGAAGCGGTGCGGGCTGTTCACCGATTTCAGCGCATTGACCGCGACGGTGAGGCCGCCGTCGGTGCCGTTCTTGAAGCCCACGGCGCACGACAGTCCGCTCGCCATCTCGCGGTGCGTCTGCGACTCCGTGGTGCGCGCACCGATCGCGGACCAGGCGATCAGGTCCTGCAGGTACTGCGGCGAGATCGGGTCCAGTGCCTCGGTGGCGCAGGGCAGGCCGATGCCCGTGATGTCGATCAGCAGCTTGCGCGCGATGTGCAGCCCCTCCTGGATGCGGAACGAGTCGTTCAGGTGGGGATCGTTGACCAGCCCCTTCCAGCCCGTCGTCGTGCGCGGCTTTTCGAAGTACACGCGCATCACGAGGTAGAGGCTGTCCTGGACCTCGTCGGCGAGGCGGCGCAGGCGATGGGCGTATTCCATCGCGGCGTCAGGGTCGTGGATCGAGCAGGGGCCGACGACGAGGAACAGGCGGTGGTCCTGGCGGTCGAGGATGTCGCGGACGATGCCGCGCGCGCTGCGCACCGCCGCACTGGTGGCGGGCGTGAGCGGCATTTCCGCCTTGAGCTGGTCGGGAGTGACCAGCTCCTCTATGGTTTCGACATTGAGATCTTCGAGCGTCCTGTCCGTCATCGGCGACACCAACCTGCCTTGTTCACGTGCTGCTCCCGGCAGCGGGGGCGCGATTATAGCGAAACAGGCAGGGCGGTTCACGCGTCCCGCTCAGGGCAGTGCAGCGGCCTTCAGCTCGCGGTACGCGGCGTCCAGGCGGGCCGCGAGTCGCTCGATACCCGGCAGGTTGTCGGGGCAGGCCGTGATGCCGAGACAGAGCCGGGTGGCCGAGCTCACCGCGGTGATATTCAGCGCCATCGCGTCGGTGACGAGCGAGAGCGGGTAGATGCCCTCCAGCCGTGAGCCGGCCATGTACAGCGGGCGCGACGGTCCCGGCACGTTGGAAACCAGCACGTTGAACGGCGGCGGCACGCTGGTCGAGGCGCCTGCCACCGTCAGCGCGACGGCGGGCAGCAGGATCATGTTCATGTAGTCCTGGCGTGCCGCCGGCGACAGCTGGCGCAACTGCTGCTTCGCACTGGCCGTGGAGCGCGCGATGTGGCGCAAGCGCGCGAGCGGGTCGCGGGTCGCGGTGCCGAGGGAGCTCACCATCAGGCCGAGCTGGTTGCCGTCGTGCCCCTCGCCGTCGCGCAGCGATACCGGCACGCCGGCGAGCAGCGTCTTCTGCGGCAGGCTGCGCTGTTCGAGCAGGTAGTCGCGCAGCGCCCCCCCGCAGACGGCCAGCAGCGCGTCGTTGATCGTGCCGCCCACGCTCTCGCCGATGCGCCGCATGGCGGCGAGCGGGAAACCGGTGACCAGCAGCCGCCGACGCGGGCCGATCTCGCCATTCATGATGGCGCGCGGTGCGGTGAAGGGCAGCGGCGGAGCGTCGTTGCGCGCATCGCCGCCCATGCGCATCAGCAGCGCGGCGACTTCGGGAACGGCGCTCACCTGTCCGCGCAGCACCCCGGCGGCCTCCGCGACGCCGTCGAACCAGCCCCTGGCGCGTGGCGGCCGGTGCCCGCCCGGTTCCGCCGCCCCGATCCGGGCATCCGCGCCCAGCCCCGCGCGCGGGTCCTCGCTCAGCATGCGGTCGATCAGCCGCATGGCGCCGACGCCGTCGATCAGGGCGTGGTGGATCTTGCAGTAGAGCGCGAAGCGCCCGCGTGGCAGGCCCTCGACCAGGTGCCACTCCCACAGCGGCCTGCTCCGCTCGAGCAGTCGTTCGTGCTCGCGCGACAGCAGAACCAGCAGGTCCTCCAGCCGGCCCGGCTGCGGCAGCGCGTAGTGCAGCACGTGACAGGCGGGGTCGTAATCGGCGGCCTCCACCCAGTACGGCGAGCCCGAGTCGGCACCCTCGAGGCGGCGGCGGAAGACCGCGTCGAAGCGCGGCAGCGTCCGTCCGAGCGCGACGGCGAGACGGCGCAGGTAATCCCGCGGCGCGCCCGCCGGCGGCGAGAACTCCAGCAGGCCGGCGATGTGGAAGGGCCGCGCGGCGCTTTCCATGCGCAGCAGCGCGAGATCCTGGAAATTGAGCTTTTCCACGCGACCGGCCTCCGCGATGCACAACCCAACAGCCATCGTAGCGCGCCTGTCGAGGCGCCGACAGCGACCGGATCAAGGCGCGCGCGGAATTGCCGGCGGCGTCGCGGCGGTGAGGGGCGCCTTCAGCCCGTGAGCGGATTGCGGTAGAAAGCCGCGGGCACGAGCTCCGGTGCCACCGGGACCAGGTCGGCGGGCGTGGTGGGACCGTTCGAGTAGGCGTGCTCGCCGCAGCCCTTGCCGTCCTCGTCGAAGACGAACCAGATGCAGGTGCGCTTGCTCAGCTGGTACACCGACGCCGGATCGTCCGGTGCAAAGCCGAACAGCGGCTCGATCAGGGCGCCGGGGTAGAGCTGGTGCACGATGCCGTCGAGCGCCAGGGTGTCGCGGCCGATGCAGAGTTTCTCCACCTCGACGTGGATCAGGTAGATGTTCGCGGCGATCAGGCCGTGGTAGTGCTTCTCGAGCTCCTCGTAGGATTGCGGCAGGTGGGCC
>CAYXJM010000089.1:0-4563 GCA_964465455.1 uncultured Klebsiella sp. | reverse complement strand
CAGTCGCGCGCCGCGGGATGAGCGAATCGTAATGACGGCGTCGCGGATCAGCCGCCGGCCGCCAGGCCGTGGCGCGCGCAGAGCGCGTGCAGCAGGCCGTCGACGCCGCGCTCGATCGCGTCCAGCGTCGCGGCGAAGGCTTCGGTCGACCCGTAGTAGGGGTCGGCGACTTCGGCTTCGCGTCGCGTCGCGTAGTGCATCAGCAGGCGGATCTCGCCGCGGTACCCGGCGGTGGCCCAGCCACGGACGGTGCGCAGGTTCGCCTGGTCCATGGCGACGATGTGGTCGAAGCGCGCGAAGTCCGCGTCCTCGATCTGGCGTGCCCGCTGATGCGCGAGGCGGTAACCGCGCCGCTCGGCGGCCGCGATGGCGCGCGGGTCGGGCGGCTTGCCGACGTTGAAGGCCGCGGTGCCGCAGGAGTCGACGAGGAAATGCGCCAGCAGCCCGCGTTGCTGCAAGCGGTGCTCGAGCACCGCCTGCGCCGACGGCGAGCGGCAGATGTTGCCGAGGCAGACGAAAAGTACGCCGATGCGCTGCATGTGTCGCGACTGACCTCGCTGGAGGGATGCGCCATTGTAGTGCGCCGCGCCGCCCGCTGCAGGCGCGCCCGACGGCGGGCTAACCAAATCGTCATCTCGTGCCGATAGGGCCGGATGGCGTATGGGGCTACACTCGCTGCCCTGCATTGCGAGCTCGAAGGAGAACCCGATGGCTTTCTACGGCAAGGTTGCGCTGGTCACCGGCGGCGCCAGCGGCATGGGCAGGGTATCGGCGTTGCGGCTCGCCGCGGCGGGCGCACAGGTCGCGATCTTCGACATGAACGAGACCGCGCTCGCCGACACCGCCGCGCAGTCGCCGAACATCCGCGCTTACCGCTGCAACGTGGCGGACTGGGACGAGGTGCAGGCGCGCGTCGCGGAGGTCGAGCGCGAGCTCGGTCCGGTCGACCGCCTCACGCACGCCGCGGGGATCATGCCCAGCTACGCGGTCATGGACACCCGGCTGGAGGTCGCGCGGCGCCTGATCGAGGTGAACTACTACGGCACGCTGCACATGATCCAGGCCGTCGTGCCCGGGATGGTCGCGCGCAATCGCGGCGACGTGATCCTGTTCGGATCGGTGTCGGCGACCGCGCTCACGCCGAAGCTCGGCTGCTACGCGGCGTCGAAGGCCTGCGTCAACGTGGTGGGCGAGACGCTCGCGAACGAGCTCGGGCGCACGGCGCTGCGCATCGCGGTGGTCATGCCGCCCGCGGTGAACACGCCGCTGGTGCAGCAGTCGCTCGACACCGACGCGGCGAAGGCGCTGCACAACGCGAAGCAGTCGGGGCGCCTCGCCGACCCGGAGAAGATCGTGGCGCAGATCGAGGCGGGACTCGAGAAGGGCAAGAAGGCCATCTACCCCGGCGAGGCCCGCTTCCTCGACCTGTGGCACGCGCTGGCGCCGCGCCTGTGGTGGAAGACGGTGCTGCAGTTCGAGAAGTGAGGGCAGCGGCGGTCCGGCCGGCCGGGCCGGACCGCCCGCGCGCTCAGCGGCGCGCCGGCGCCGCGGCGGCCGCGCGCCCTGCCATGCGGCCGGAGAAGGTCGCGTCCCCCACCGAGATGCCGCTCGAGTAGCCGGTCGCCGTGCGCGGCACGCCGCAGGCGGTGCGCCCGGCCGCATACAGGCCCTCGATCACGGTGCGCTCGGCCGTGAGCACCTCGCCGCTCGGCAGGGTGTCGAGCCCGCCGAGCGTGAAGAACGGATAGAACGCGCCGTGGCCGGGCGTGCAGTCGAGCGCTGCCAGCGGCAGTTCCAGCGGCTTCAGCCATTCGGCCGTCTTGTGGAACAGCGGGTCGGCACCTTCCGCCGCGTGGCGGTTGAACACGGCGATGGTGTTCTGCAGCATGCCCTCCGGCAGCTGGAGATCGCTTTCCAGTTCCGCGACCGATTCCTCCGCGGTGGCCGCGAATTTCGCACCGAGGTAGCTGGTCTTCTCGTAGTCGTCGAAGTCCTCGACGTTCGCGATCAGGTACACGCGCCGTTCGGGTTGCTGCAGGCAGTAGTAGCCGACGCGGCCGTGGTAGCAGTCCTCGTTCACGAAGCGCTGGCCCTGGGCGTTGACCAGGATCCCGTAGGTCAGCGACGAGGGCGGGTAGTAGGGCAGGCTGACGAAACCCTCGTGCATGTTGATCGCGGCAGCGCCCACCGCCATGCCCATCTGGATGCCCGAGCCGGTGTCGCCGGGGTTGCCGATCGGCTCGGTGGCGCCCAGCAGCAGCGGCGAGTACTTGCGCAGCATCTCCTGGTTCATCGCGAAGCCGCCGGCGCAGAGGATCACGCCGCGGCGCGCGCGCACGCAGCGCTCCTGCTGGTCGACGCGAACGACCACGCCGTGCACGCGGCGCTCCTCGTCGACGATCAGCGTCAGCGCGCGCGCCTCGTAGACGATCCTCACGCCGCGCTTCACGACGTTCTCGGTCATGATCTTCATGAACAGCGGGCCGCCGTTGTCGCCCTCGACCTGCAGGTTGTGGCCGCGCGGGCAGGGTTTCGCGACCTGGTTGTAGGGCCAGGCTTTCTCGCTGCCGGTGAACAGCAGGCAATCGTCGGTGAGCGCCATGATCGCGCGGTGGTTGTAGAGCGTGTCCTTGTAGGGCACGCCGAGACCGACCAGCCAGTTGAAGTGGTCGAGGCTGCCCTCGCAGTAGGCGCGCACCTTGTCCGGATCGGCCAGCGGCCCGTTGGCCGCCATCAGGTAGCGGTACATGTCGTCGGTGGAATCCTCGAGGCCGCAGGCGCGCTGCACGCGCGTGCCGCCGTTGCCGCCCATGTAGATCTCGGCGCTGGAGAGCGCGGTCGAGCCGCCGCTGGCGCTCGCGAGCTCGAAGATCGTGACCTCGGCGCCCAGGTCGCTGGCCTCGATGGCGGCAGCGGCGCCGGAGCCGCCGAAACCGATGATCGCGACATCGGTCTCGATGTCCCACTGCGTCACGTCGGCAAGGCGGCGCGGGCGCGAGGGGCTGGTCTTTTCTACCGGTACATTCATGCGTTCACCATGTGCAGTCGTGATCGTTGGCAGGGCCCGCGCGGCGGGCGCGCGCGGAGTCTAGCCCACGCGCGCGGCACCGGGAAATGAACAATGCGTTAGGGCGCGCGCGGGCCCGGATTCGTCGCGTTTGGCGCTGCTGTCGCGGCGGACAGCTCCGTCGCCACCGCGATCGCGCGGCCGTAGTCGGGCTCCTGCCCGAGGCGCGGCACGATCTCGACGTAGCGCACGACGCCGGCGCGGTCCACGACGACGGTGGCGCGCGCGAGCAGGCGCAGTTCCGCGATCAGCAGGCCGTACTTCAGCGCGTAGTCGGTGTCGCGGTGGTCCGAGAGCGTGCGCACGCGATCGATGCCCTCCGCCGCGCAGAAGCGCTCGAGCGCGAAGGGCAGGTCGGCCGACACCGTGAGCACCTGCACGTCGGGGATGGCGGCCGCGCGCTGGTTGAAGGCGCGGGTCTGGGCGGCGCAGACCCGGGTGTCCACCGACGGGAAGGAGGTGATGATCACCACCTTGCCGGCATAGTCATGCAGCGCCACGGGCTGCATGCGACTGTCGAGCGCGGTGAAATCCGGCGCGCGGTCACCGACCGCGACCGGGTGACCGAGCAGCGTGAGCGGCGCGTCGCCGGCGCCGCTGACCAGCCCGGTCCGCCGCTCGGGCGGATCGCTGGCGGCGGCGAGGGCCGGCAGCACTGCCAGCAGGGCGGCGAAGGCGATGCGGGCGAGGTGTTTCATGGCATGTCCGTCCGGCCACGGGGCAGCGCAAGCTTAACGCCCGCGTCTCGGGTCGCAAAGGCGTCGCCGCAGGGCGGCTCCGGCTGGCCCGTCGCGGGGCGCCGGTGCTAAGCTCGCGGCTTTTTCCGATGGAGGTTCGAGGATGTCCGCGACCGAGCAGGATACCGAGCTGGCGCTGTTCCGCGACAGCGTGCGCCGTTTCGTGAAGGAGCGCGTGGCACCGTTCTACGAGGAGTGGGAGAGCGCCGGGATCATCCCGCGCGAGACCTGGCGCGAGCTGGGCGCCGCGGGCATGCTGGGCACGGACATCCCGGCCGAGTACGGCGGCATCGGCGCCGACTTCCGCTTCTCGGTGGTGGTGCAGCAGGAGATCGCGCGCGCGGGCTTCCTGGCCCTCGCCTGCAACATCACGGTGCACAGCGACATCGTCGCGCACTACGTGCTGAACGCGGGCACCGAGGAGCAGAAGCTGCGCTACCTGCCGAAGATGGTCAGCGGCGACTGCGTCGGCGCGATCGCGATGACCGAGCCCGGCGCGGGCTCGGACCTGCAGGGGATCCGCGCCAGCGCGCAGCCCGACGGCGAGGGCTGGAGGATCAACGGCGCCAAGACCTTCATCACCAACGGTCAGCACGCGGACCTCGTGATCACCGCGGCAAAGACCGATCCCTCGGCACCCGGTTCGAAGGGCATATCGCTGCTGCTGGTCGACGCCGACGCGCCGGGCTTCGCGCGCGGGCGCAACCTCGAGAAGCTCGGCCTGCACTCGGCCGACACCTCCGAGCTCTTCTACAGCGA
>CAYXJM010000088.1:0-8852 GCA_964465455.1 uncultured Klebsiella sp. | reverse complement strand
CGGCGGCGCGCTGCTCAATCCCTGGTTCGACCGCGACCTCTCGATCGCGGGACGCGTCAGCTACGCCACCGCGGGCGGCGTGGCCCATGCGCTGATAGATTTCCGCGAGCCGGTCGCGGTGATCCCGAGCCTCGCGATCCACCTCGACCGCGAAGCCAATTCCGGGCGCGCGGTGAACGCGCAGAACCACTTGCCCGCGGTGCTCGCGCTGGCCGGCAGCGAGACGCGCGACTTCGCCGCCATCGTGCTCGATCGCCTGCGCGAGGAGCACCCGGACTGCGGCGCGCAGCGGGTGCTCGACTGCGAACTGTCGCTCTACGACACGCAACCGCCGCGGCTGGTCGGCCTGCACCGCGAATTCGTCGCCGGTGCGCGCCTCGACAACCTGCTCAGCTGCTTTGCCGGCGCGCGCGCGCTGATGGAGTCCGACGGCGAGTTCGACGCGATCATGGTCTGCAACGACCACGAGGAGGTCGGCAGCGTCTCGGCGGCGGGCGCTCAGGGGCCGATGCTGGCCTCGCTGCTCGCGCGCCTGATCCCGGAGCGCGAGCGGCGCGAGCGCGCGCTCGCGCTGTCGCTGATGATCTCGGCGGACAACGCGCACGCGGTGCACCCGAACTTCGCCGACAAGCACGACGGCAATCACGGGCCGGCGCTCAACGGCGGGCCGGTGATCAAGGTCAACGCCAGCCAGCGCTACGCGACCAGCAGCGAGACCGCGGCGTTGTTCCGCTGGCTGTGCGAGGCCGAGGGGGTGCCGGTGCAGAGCTTCGCGGTGCGCAGCGACATGGCCTGCGGCAGCACCATCGGGCCGCTGACGGCGGCGAACGTGGGCGTGCGCACGCTCGACGTGGGTGTGCCCCAGCTCGGGATGCACTCGCCGCGCGAGCTCGCGGGCGCCCGCGACCTGCAAGCGCTGGCGCGCGTGCTGGCGCGATTCTTCCGCCAGCCCGTGCTGTAGGTCGCGATTCATCGCGACGGCGGCGTCCGGGGACGCGCACACCCGTCGGCAAGAATGCCGACCTACTCGCCGGTGAACACCGGCGCGCGCTTGCCGAGGAAGGCGGCGACGCCTTCGCGGCCGTCGCGCGAGATCGCCGCCGCGGCGATCGCGGCGCCTTCGCGCTCCATCTGCGTCTCCAGCGTCGCCTCGAACGTCGTGGCGAGCAGCTTCTTCACCGCGTGGTAGGCGCCGGTGGGCCCGGCGGCGATCTGCGCCGCGAGCTTGCCGGCTTCTGCCGCGAGCTCGCCGTCCTCCACGACGCGCGTCACCAGACCCCACTCGAGTGCCTCGTCCGCGCCGAGGCGGCGGTTCGTCAGGATCAGTTCCTGCGCGCGGCGCAGCCCCACGATGCGCGGCAGGAACCAGCTGCCGCTGCCGTCGGGAACGAGGCCGGCGCCGGTGTAGGCCATCGAGAACTTCGCCGAGCGTGCCGCGAGCACCAGGTCGCCGCAGGCCGCGAGGCTGAACCCGGCGCCGGCCGCGGCGCCGTTCACCGCGACGATCAGCGGTGCCCGCATGTGTGCGAAATTGGCGATCGCAGCGTGCAGGTAGGTGGTCAGCTCCTTGATGAAGGCCTGCAGGTCGGCGGCACGCTCGACGAAGCCGTTGAGGTCGCCGCCGGCGCAGAACATCCTGCCGGCGCCCGTGAGCAGCACCGCGCGCACCTCGGGCGAGCAGCGGCAGGCGAGCGAGGCCTGCAGCAGCTCCTGCGCCAGTTGCATGCTGATGCCGTTCGCGGCGTCGGGGCGGTTCAGGGTGATGCGCGCGACGCCGCCGTCGATCACGAAGTCGAGGGTAGAGAACGTTGCCATGTCGTCGGGTCTCCGCAAGAGGGGCTGGAATCCGGGGCCGGCGCGAGGATAGGGAGCGTGCGCGAGCCGGTCAATCGGGCGCCGCCGATTGGCGCATCGCGGCCTCGAAACGTATGATACGCGGCCTCGTCCAGGGCAGTCCCGCATGAAGAAGCAGCGCGTTCTCACCGGCATCACCACCACAGGCACGCCGCACCTCGGCAACTACGTCGGCGCCATCCGTCCCGCGATCGCCGCGAGCCGGCAGCCGGACGTGCAGTCGTTCTACTTCCTCGCCGACCTGCACTCGATGATCAAGAGCCAGGACGCCGGGGCGCTGGGCCGCTCCACGCGCGAGATCGCCGCGACCTGGCTGGCGCTGGGTCTCGACCCCGAGCGGGTGGTGTTCTATCGCCAGTCGGACGTGCCGGAGATCACCGAACTCACGTGGATGCTGACCTGCATGACCGCGAAGGGGCTGATGAATCGCGCCCACGCCTACAAGGCCGCGGTGCAGGCGAACCAGGAGGCGGGGCAGGACGACGATTTCGGCATCACGATGGGCCTGTACAGTTACCCGGTGCTGATGGCGGCGGACATCCTGATGTTCAACGCCGACCGCGTCCCGGTCGGCCGCGACCAGATCCAGCACGTCGAGATGGCCCGCGACATCGCGCAGCGCTTCAACTTCCACTACGGCGAGCACTTCGTGCTGCCGACCGCGGTCGTCGATGAGCACGTCGCCGTGCTCGCGGGCCTCGACGGGCGCAAGATGAGCAAGAGCTACGGCAACACCATCCCGCTGTTCCTGCCCGAGAAGCAGCTGCAGAAGCACATCAACCGCATCAAGACCAACCTGCAGGAGCCGGGCGAGCCGAAGAATCCGGACGAGTCGACGGTTTTCCAGGTCTGGGCCGCGTTCGCGACGCCCGGGCAGCGCGAGGAGATGCGGCGCGAGTTCGCGAACGGCATCGCGTGGGGCGAAGCCAAACGCCGCCTGTTCGAACTGGTCAACGCGGAGCTGCGCGAGCCGCGCGAGCGCTACGAGGCGCTGATGGCGCAACCCTCCCTGATCGAGAAACTGCTGCGCGAGGGCGCGGAGCGCGCGCGCGCCTTCAGCCGGCCGTTAATGCAGGAACTGCGCGCCGCGGTCGGCCTGCGACCCGTGGACGCGTGAGCCGCGCGGCGGCCGGCGTCCTATACTTCGGACTGGTCGCTTCCGCCGCGAGGCAATTCGCGCAAGGGGTTTCGTCATGATCGGCTGGATTCTGCTCGCGGTCCTCGTCGCCGCGGTCGTGCTGATGCTGCGCAGCCGCTCCGCGGCGTCCGCGCGCAGGACGCCGGTGCGCGCGGGACCGCGCGTCGCCGGCAGGGTCCCGAGCGCGCCCGCGCGCGCCAAGGCGCCGTCGGAGGCCATCGACAACTACCGCGGCACGATGCTGTTCCCGCAGAAGGATTGCTGCGAAGCGGCGCTGAAGCTGCGCGGCCAGACCTTCGCCGCGCAGCGCGTTCCGACGCTCCCCGTTCCCGGCTGCGACCGCGAGTCCTGCAGCTGCACGCTGCACCAGGTGGTCGGCCGCCGCCGCGGGCCGCGCCGGCTGGCGGCGGACCGGCGCGGCGACGTGCGCTTCACCGAAGATCGCCGCCAGGGCAAGGACCGGCGCGCCGGGGTGGACGTGTGGAAGCAGAACTCCTGAGCCCGGGGCGGCACGCGGCCTCGCAGGGGCAGGCGGCATGAAGAAGATCCTCGCCGCCGCGCTCGGCGTGGTCGTGCTGCTCGCGCTGCTGCTGCAGTCGCGCGCGGTGCAGGGCGTGCTGCTCGGCTGGTACCTGCCGGAATTTCCGCGGCACGAGCAGCCGGTCGTCGCGCTGGCCGATGACGCGGCCGGCGCGATCCGCTTCGAGACGGCATCTCCTTTCGACCTCGACGTGCTGCTGGACGGCATGAAAGGCGCGTTGCCGACCACGGGGCTCGGCTACCTCTCGATGCCGGAGGGCGCGAGTGCCGCGCACCCGGTGCCCGCGATGGTCATCCTGCCAGGGAGCGGCGGCATCTCGCCCGGGCGCGAGCGCGAGTACGCCGAGCTGCTCGCGCGCCACGGCATCGCGTCCTTCGTGATCGAGTACTACCTGCCGCGCGGCATGACGCCGGATTACCCCTATGTCGTGCGCACCTCGAACGTGACCGAGTTCGACATCGTCACCGATGCCTACGCGGCGCTGAGGCTGCTGTCGACCAGCCGGCGCATCGATCCGGCGCGCATCGGGCTGATGGGATTCTCCTACGGCGGCATGGCGACGCGCTTCGCGATGGACGCGCGTTTCCGCGAGGTACTCGCGCCCGACATGCCCGGCTTTGCGCTGCACGCGGACTTCTACGGACCCTGCTTCCAGAAACTGGGCACCACGCGGGCGAGCCAGGTGCCGCTGCTCACCTTGCGCGGTACCGACGACGCCTCCAACGACCTGGCCGCCTGCGCCGAGCGGGAGCAGGAACTGGCCGCGCTGGGTGTTCGCGTCGAGACGCGCGTGTTTCCCGGAGCCGGGCACGCGTGGGAGGTGGCCACGCCGCGGCAGATGAACGACAAGCCTTACCTGCGCGGCTGCGAGGTCGCGTACGACGAGCGCGGATTTGCCCGCCTCGACGGCCGCCGCATCGCCGACGTGAAGACCGGCGACAGCCGCTTCGAGCGCATCGCCGCGCGCATCACCAGCGGTGCCGCCTACAAGGACTGCCTGCACTACGGCTACATCGTCGGGCGCGACGACGAGACCGCGCGCAGGGGCCAGGAGGCACTGCTCGCGTTCCTGTCGCGGCACTTCGGGCTGGACACTGCGCCGTAGCCTCGCGCGGGTCCGGGGCAACCCGCGTGCGTTGCTCGCCGACCGTGGCGGGCGCTGCGTCGCCCGGGGATGACAGTGCGGAGCGGCGCTCAGCTGCCCTGGATCTTGAATCCCACCTTCAGCACGACCTGGTAGTGGCCGACCTGGCCGTGCTGGATGTGGCCGCGGGTCTCGACGACCTCGAACCACTCCAGGTTCTGGATGCTCTTGCTGCATTCGGCCAGCGCGTTGCCGATCGCGTCCTCGATGCTGACGCGCGAGGAACCGACGATCTCGATCTTCTTGTAGACGTGGTGATCGGACATGACACACCTCCCGGCGGACAAATCTGCTCGGTCGCGGATCGAGTATGCCAGATCGATTGCGGCGAACCCATGCCCGCCGGCGCGGGGCGATCGCCGTGCGGCGTTCAGGCGGCTCCTCGCCGCGCGCCGTCGCCGCAGCGCAGGTCGTCGACCAGCACGTTGAAGGCGCTCACCGGGTCGTGGCCGGCCGGGTGCAGGCCGAGCAGCGCGGCGAATCCCATGCCGTGCATCGAGTCGATCATCATCTGCGCCACGCTGCCGGCGTCGATGTCCGGGCGCACTTCGCCCTGGCGCTGCAGCTGCACGATCACGGAGCCGAGCAGTGCGCGGTTGCGCTCGAGGTCCGCGCGCAGCACCGCGGCGGCATCCGGGTCCGCCGCCGCGTGGCTCCACAGGTGCAGGCGCACGCCCCACTCGGTGCGCGACTGGCGGTCGTG
Organism: uncultured Klebsiella sp.; assembly: GCA_964465455.1. Lineage (GTDB taxonomy): Bacteria > Pseudomonadota > Gammaproteobacteria > Pseudomonadales > UBA5518 > UBA5518. The sequence continues at coordinate 3,472 of CAYXJM010000088.1, read as the reverse complement.
CGGCAGCGCGGCCCGGATCAGCGGCAGCAGCCTGTCGATGCTGATCCCGCGCGAGAGCGCGCGCGCCAGCCGCTGCTCGATGCGTTCGCTGGCCCAGGCGAAGGCCGCGGTCACGATCGCGGCCTTGCAGTCGAAATAGTGCGACAGCACGCCGATCGAGCAATTCATCGCCTTCGCGATGCTGCGCGTGGTCAGCGCCGGCATGCCCTCGGCCGCGATCAGGCGGGCGGCGGCCTCGGCGATTTCGCGGCGTCTCTGGTCGTGGTCGAGCTTGCGCACGGCGGTCCTCGTTCCGGTCGCGGCGCGACGCCTCGGCGCATTGCGTCGCACTTGCTGTTGGCATAGATTATACATATCAAGCGTCCGGTATGTGTGCTGTACGCGTGCGGACCGCGTGGAGGAATGCGAAATGAAGGCGGCGGGCTTCGACCAGGACTACGTCAACCATCCCGACAACAGGAACCTGAGCCACCTGCCGGGGGCCTACGGCCTGCCGTACCTCGGCTACATGATCCCGCTGCTCAAGGATCCCTACACCGTGATCAAGCGTCACTACGACCGCTACGGACCGGTCTCGCGCACGCGGCTCACGGGGCAGAACGTGGTCTGGGCGCTGGGGCCGGACTACAACCGCGAGCTGGTGATGGATCCGCGGCAGGTCTACTCGGCGCGCATGGGCTACGACGCGCCGCTCGGCGACTTCTTCGCCGGCGGACTGCTGGTGCGCGACTTCGCCGAGCACAAGTTCCACCGCCGCATCATGCAGACGGCGTTCAAGACCAGCTCGATGCAGCACTACGTGCACAGCGTCAACGAGATCGCCTCGGCGCGGGTCGGCGGCTGGGGGGCCCTGCAGGGCTTCCACTACTACCCGCAGATCAAGGAACTGCTGCTCGACATCGGCGCGCGCGTGTTCGTGGGCGTCGATCTCGAGAACGAGATCGCGCCGCTGAACAAGGCCTTCCTCGACATGATGGCCGGCGTGCTCGCGATCGTGCGCAAGGACTGGCCGGGGCTGGGGCTGGTGTACCACCGCGGCATGAACGGGCGCCGCTACCTCGAGCGCTACTTCCAGGGCCTGGTGCCGCAGAAGCGCCGCGACGACGGCATGGACATGATGAGCCACTTCAGCAAGGAGAAGACCGAGGACGGCGAGTACTTCCCGGACAAGGTCGTGGCCGACCACCTGATCTTCCTCGTGCTGGCCGCGCACGACACCACGACCAGCGCGCTCACGATGGCCTCGTACTATCTCGCGCGCCATCCCGAGTGGCAGGAGCGGCTGCGCGCCGAGGTGCAGGCGCTCGACCGCAGTCTCGGCTACGACGATCTCGGCGCGAACGTGCCGCTGCTCGAGCAGACCTTCCACGAAATCCTGCGCATGCACCCGCCGGTACCGCAGCTGATGCGCCGCACCATCCGCGAGACCGAGCTCGGCGGCTTCCGCATCCCGGCCGATACCATGGTCGCGATGTCGCCGATCTTCACCCACCGCATGCCGGAGTACTGGAAGGACCCGCACAGCTTCGATCCCGACCGTTTCGGCCCGGCGCGCCAGGAGCAGAAGCAGCACCCCTACCTGTGGGTTCCCTTCGGCGGCGGCGCGCACAAGTGCATCGGGCTGCACTTCGCCGACATGCTGTTCAAGTGCGTGATGACGGAGACGCTGCGCCGTTACCGCTTCCGGCTGCCGGCGAAGTATCCGGATCCGCCGTCGATCCTCCACTTCCCCTTCGCGAAGCTGACCGACGACCTGCCGCTGGTGCTGGAGCCGCTCGGCCGTGGCTGAGCGCATCGCGCAGCTGCTGGCCGGCCTGGTGCTCGCGTTCGCGGCGCACGCGCGGGCGCTGGAGCCGGGCGCGCCGCTGCCGCCGCTGCGCGTCGAGGAACTGGGCGAACTCCAGCTCGCCGGCGAGGAGATCCGCTACGCGCCGTGGCACAGCGGCGCCGTCACGGGTACCGTGCAGGTGGTGCAGTACATGGCGGCGCGCCTGTCGGCGAAGTCGCTGAACGAACCCTTCACGGACCGCCTGCGCGACTCCGGCATACCCTACGAGCGCTACCACGTCACCACCATCGTCAACCTCGACGACGCGCTGATCGGCACGCGCGGCATGGTGCTGGCGGAGCTCGCGAAGAACAAGAAGCGCTACTGGCGCTCGAGCATCGTGGCCGACTCGCGCGGGCTGGGCCTGAAGGCCTGGCGGCTCGCGCCCGGCTCGAGCGCGATCATCGTGCTCGGGCCCGATGGCCGCGTCGCTTTCTTCCGCGACGGCCCGATGACGCCGGCCGAAGTCGAGCACGCGCTCGGGCTGGTGCGCGAGCACGCCGGCGCCGCGGTGGTGCAGCGCTGAGCGGCGGCACGATCATTCCCTTGCGTCAAGAGGTGTCGAGAACGTCATGACCATTGCACTGCAGGCCCCGCGCGAGCAACTGCGCCGATTCATGCACCGCATCGCGGTGCCCGACGAGCTCGCGGACGTCACGCACATCGACGCGTCCGCCGAATGCGATCCGCTCGAGGCCGGGATCGCGCACAAGCAGGCCGCGGCGATCTGGGCCGGCGTCGAGGACCTCTACCGCACCGGCTACTACCCGGCCGTGATGTTCTGCCTGCGCCGCCAGGGCAAGGTGGTGTTCAACCGCGCGATCGGCCACGCGCGCGGCAACGGCCCGCTGGACGACGCGGACACGCCGAAGGTGCCCGCGCGCGCATCGACGCCGAGCTGCATCTTCTCGGCCTCGAAGGCGATGACGGCGATGGTGCTGCACCGCATGGAGGAGCGGGGCGAGATCAACCTGCTGAACCCGATCAGCCACTACATCCCCGAGTTCGGCAGGCACGGCAAGGAACGCACCACGATCTACCACCTGTTGTCGCACCGCGCGGGCATTCCCGGCATCGAGGGCGTCGACGACCCGCGCGTGGTGCTCGACCACGAGCAGAGCCTGCAGCTGCTGTGCGAGGCCGAGCCGCAACACCTGTTCGGCCGCGAGCAGGCCTACCACGCGATCACCGGCGGCGTGATCCTCGCCGAGATCGTCAAGCGCGTGAGCGGCATGGACATCCGCAAGGCCTGGCGCAGCTGGTTCAAGGAGCCGATGGGGCTCAAGGTGCTCGACTACGGCGCCAGCGCGCCGGTGCACGCCAGGATCGCCGAGCAGGCGCTGACCGGGGTCCAGGATTGCCGGATCGTGGACGATTTCATCCGCCGCGCGATCGGCGCGACGCTGGGCGACGTGAAGGAACTGCTCGACAACGCGGACTTCTACAAGGCGGTCATCCCGTCCGGCAACATGGTCTCGACCGCGGAGGAAGCCGGCGCCTTCTACCAGATGCTGCTGGACGGCGGACGCTGGAACGGCCACCAGATCCTGCGGCCGGAAACGATCCAGCGGGCCACGATGGAAGTCGGGCCCCACGTGCGCGACCGCACGATCGGCATGCCGATGCGCTTCAGCCAGGGCTTCA
>CAYXJM010000087.1:0-8963 GCA_964465455.1 uncultured Klebsiella sp. | reverse complement strand
GGGATGCCGCTCTCGCCGCTCAGGCGTATGCCGCGCGAGGCGCCCGCGGTCATCTCGATGGCCCCCTTGCGCGCGAGCGCGCGCAGGTGCTCCTCGGCGGCGTTGGCGGAACGGAATCCGAGTTCGCGCGCGATGTCGGCGCGGGTCGGCGGGTAGCCGGTGTCCTCGATGTAGCGCCGGATCAGGTCCAGCACCTGCCCCTGGCGTTCGGTCAGCTTGCTCATGGTGGCCGCCTCGGTCGAGCGTGTGTGCTGTGATTATATACAGCGCGCCGGCGACGGCAAGCCCGCAGCGCTCACTCGACCCAGTCGTCCTCGACGCCGATGCCGTCGGGCTCGATCTGGTTCAGCGCGCCGGACCAGTCCTCCGGGTGGATGGGTTCGTCGGAGAGCTCGGCGTCTTCCTGGGCCAGCTCGAAGCCGCTGCGCCAGTCCTCGGGCGGCTCGATGCCGGCGATCGTCATTTCCTGCCAGGTGTCGAGGTCGTACTCCTCGATCTCGCCGTCGAGATGCTGGATCTCCACGGTCTGTTCTTCCTCGTCGTAGGCCACGACCTCGAAGATGCTGCCGAGCTCGGAATCCTGGTACCAGTTACCGACGACGGGTCTGATCGTGGCCATGACCGGCTCCCTGCGGAATCATCGTTCGGGGCCAACATACCACTTTCGGTTATTCTGTCCAGCCTCGAACGCTGCGCTGGATCAAACATCTCCGGGCGCGGCGCGCGGCGACGGCACACACGGGAGTCACAGGCACGATGCAGGAAGGGACGAGGCTCGCCATCATCGGCGGCAGCGCGATGGAGCGGCTGCGCGGCTTCGCGGCGGAGCGCACCGAGCGCCGCGCGACACCGTGGGGCGAGGCCTCGGGAGCGGTGCACGTCGGCCGGCTGCACGGCCTGCCCGCGCTCTACCTCGCGCGGCACGGAGAGCCGCACGCGATCGCGCCGCACCGCATCAACTATCGCGCCAACCTGCGCGCGCTCGCGGACCTCGGCGCGACGCACGTGGTGGCGCTGAACACCGTGGGCGGGATCGCGCCCGCGGCCGCGCCGGGCTCGCTCTGGCTGCCGCACGACGCCATCGACTACACCTGGGGCCGCGAGAGCAGCTTCCACGACGGCGTGCTGCTGCCGCTCGATCACGTGGAATTCGCCGAACCCTTCGACGCGGGCATGCGCGGGATGCTGGGCGCGGCGGCGGCCGCGGCGGGCGTGGCGCTGCATGCGCGCGCGGTCTACGGCTGCACCCAGGGGCCGCGGCTGGAAACGGCGGCGGAGATCGCGCGCCTCGCGCGCGACGGCTGTGACGTGGTGGGCATGACGGCGCTGCCTGAAGCGGCGCTCGCGCGCGAGCTCGGGCTGCGCTACGGCATGCTCGCGATGGTCGTGAACCGCGCCGCCGGGCTGTCGCCGGAGCCGATCACGCTGGCCGCGATCCAGCGCGAGGCCGCGGCCTGCATCGCGCAGGTCGACGCGACGCTGGAGCGTCTCGCCGCGCTGCTCGCCTCAGGGTGAGGACGGCGGCATTGTCGCGGCGGCGGCCGGTGCTTCCGCCGGTCCCGCAACGGGCGCCGCGACGGCCTCGGGATCCCAGGGCTCCACCTTCAGCACTGCGCCGAACAGCGGGTGGTCGATGTAGTGCACCTCGCCCGGGGCGACGCGACGGCTCGCCTCGAGCAGCACGCTGCGCTGCGCGCGCGCCGGCTCGACGACGACGGGCTTCCCGGGCGTCGCGGTGTCGGCCGTCGTGACCGGCGCCGACTCGCCCGCAACCGGTTCCGCGCCGGCCAGCGGCGCGGCTTCCGGCGCCGGCAGCGGCTGCGGCGGACGCGGCAGCGGCGGCAGCGCGACGCCGTCGCCGATCGTGTCCCCGCCTGCGCCGGCCTCGGCAAAATCGTTCAGCCACAGGTGCGTCGTCACGTGCACGAAGTTCGCGCGCGACAGCGACACGTAGCCCTCCAGTTCGCGGTGCTCGCCCCACGGCCTGCCGCCCGTGACGAGAACGTGCTCGGCGGCATTGCCGGGCGCCGGCTGGCGCCACGACAGGTGGGTCAGCAGGCGATAGTTCTGCGAACCCGCGATGCGCGCGGCGGCATCGCCGAGCAGGCTCTCGGACGGGGCCAGCAGCGCGAACGGGACCGGCGGCGCCACGGCGCCGGTTGCGCCCGCCGCGCCCGCTGCGGGCGAGCCCGCGTCCGGGCCGCTGGCCGGGTCGATCAGGAAGCGCAGCGATGCGGGGTAGCCGAGCGCGGGCTGCGCCGGCCAGCGCTCGTCCGCGGCGCTCGCGGCGTCGAGGTTGCGGAACACGATCAGGTCGACCTGGATCCACGGCGCCGCGGCAGCGGCGGGGCTGTCCTGTGCCAGCAGCGCCGGCGTCGGCAGCAGCGCGGCCAGCAGCGCGAATGCTCGGTGTGCTCTCATCCTTTGCCGGCTCTCCTGGCGGTGGCCTTGCGGGATTGCGATGCCGGCGCGCCCGCGGCGGGGCGCGATGCCGCGAGACGCGCGACCAGCTGCTCGACGCAGGCGATGCGCGCGTCGGCGCCCTCCGTGGCCTCGATGAAGCGCAGCCGCGTGCCGCCATCGAGCCGGTAACGCCGCGGATCGTGCTGCACGAGATCCACGATCGTCAATGGGTCGACGCTGGTCTGCGCGGCGAACTCCACGAGGCCGCCGCTTGCGGAGGCCTCGATCTTGCCGATCCCGAGCGGCCGGGCCGCGACGCGCAGCCGCGCGATGCGCATCAGCGTGCGCGTCGGCGGCGGTATGAGGCCGAAGCGGTCGATCATCTCGACCTCGATCCGGTGCAGCTCCTCGTCGGAGACGGCCGAGGCGATGCGCTTGTACATGATCAGGCGGTTGTGCACGTCGGGCAGGTAGTCCTCGGGGATCAGCGCCGGCACGCGCAGGTTGATCTCGAGCGCGGGACGCAGCGCGAGCTCGGGCTCGACGATGCGCCCCGCGCGCATCGCCTCGACGGCACGCGCGAGCAGGTCCATGTACAGGCTGTAGCCGATCGCCTGGATCTGCCCGCTCTGTTCCTCGCCGAGCAGTTCTCCTGCGCCGCGGATCTCGAGGTCGTGCGTCGCGAGCAGGAAGCCCGCGCCCAGAGAATCCGTGCCGGCGATCGCGTCGAGGCGCTTCACCGCGTCTGGCGTCATCGACTTCTCGTCCGGCGTCAGCAGGAAGGCATAGGCCTGGTGGTGCGAGCGGCCCACTCGCCCGCGCAGCTGGTGCAGCTGCGCCAGCCCGAACTTGTCGGCGCGTTCGATGACGATGGTGTTGGCGCTCGGGATGTCGATCCCGGTCTCGATGATCGTGGTGCAGCACAGCACGTTGTAGCGCTTGTGGTAGAAGTCCGACATCACGCGCTCCAGATCGCGCTCGCGCATCTGCCCGTGCGCCACCGTCACGCGCGCCTCGGGGATCAGGCGCTCGAGTTCCGCCGCGCGCCGGTCGATCGTCTTCACGTCGTTGTGCAGCAGGAAGACCTGGCCGCCGCGGCGCAGCTCGCGATCGAGCGCGTCCTTGACCAGCGCCTCGTCGTGGCGCTGCACGAAGGTCTTCACCGCCAGCCGCCGCGCCGGCGGCGTGCTGATGATCGACAGGTCGCGCAGCCCCGCGACCGCCATGTTCAGCGTGCGCGGAATCGGCGTGGCAGTGAGCGTCAGGATGTCGACCGTGGCGCGCAGCGCCTTCAGCTGGTCTTTCTGGCGCACGCCGAAGCGATGCTCCTCGTCGATGATCAGCAGTCCGAGGTCGCGGTAACGCACCTCGCCGCCGAGCAGGCTGTGGGTGCCGATCAGTATGTCCACGCGTCCGGCGGCGACGCGCTCGAGCACCTGCTTCTGCTCGGTCGCGGAGCGGAAGCGCGAGATCGCCTCGATGGTCACCGGCAGGTCCGCGAAGCGGTCGCTGAAGGTCTCGAAGTGCTGCTGCGCGAGCAGCGTGGTGGGCACCAGTACCGCGACCTGCTTGCCCGCGTGCGCCGCGACGAAGGCCGCGCGCATCGCGACCTCGGTCTTGCCGAAGCCTACGTCGCCGCAGACGAGCCGGTCCATTGCGCGGGGCGCGCACATGTCGGCTATCACCGCTTCGATCGCGGCGAGCTGGTCCGGCGTTTCCTCGAACGGGAACGAGGCCGCGAAGCCCTCGTAGGCTACTCCCGGGTGCGGGAACGCGTAGCCGGGGCGGGATTCGCGCCGCGCGTAGATCTCCAGCAGTTCTGCCGCGACGTCGCGGATCTTCTCCTGCGCCTTGCGCCGTGCGCGCGCCCACTGGTCGCTGCCGAGGCGGTTCAGCGTCACGGCATCGGTGTCGATGCCGGTGTAGCGGCTCACCATGTCGAGCGCGGTGACCGGCACGAACAGCTTGGCGGCCTCGGCGTACTCGATGCACAGGAACTCCGCGCGCTCGCCGTCGACCTCCAGCGTCTGCAGGCCCAGGTAGCGTCCGACGCCGTGCTCGAGGTGCACCACCGGCGCGCCGATGTCGAGCTCCGAGAGGTTCCTGATCGAGGCCTCGTGGGAGTCGGTGCCGCGCGCGCGGCGGCGCCGTTGCATCACGCGCTTGCCGAACAGCGCCGACTCCGCGACCACGAGGCAGGAAGGCTCCTCGAGCAGGAAGCTCTCCGCGAGCGGCGCGATGGTGATCGCGCAGGGCGCCTCGCTCGCCAGGAATTCCTCCCAGCCGGCGACGGCCCGGGCCTTCACGCCGGCGCGCGCGAGCAACTCGACCAGCATCTCGCGCCGTCCGGGCGTCTCGGCGCAGAAGAGCTTCCGCCGCGCCTGCGGCAGGCCCGCGATGGCGGCGACGCGCGCGAGCGGGTCGTCTCGCCTGCCGCCCTCGCGCGCGAGCGGCAGGTCGGCGGCCGCGAAGTTGTGGGCCCCGGCGCGCTCGGGCTGCACCGCGGCGGCGAACTCGATGCGGGTGTGGCGCTTCAGGCCGGCGCGCACCTCGTCGGGCGGCAGGAACACCTCGGCCGGCTTCAGCAGCGGGCGGCTGATGTCGGAGCCCAGGCTGCGGTAGCGGCTGTTCACGGCCTCCCAGACGTGGTCGATCCCGGCGCGCGCGGCATCCTCGATGCAGAGTAGGCTGTGCCCGGGCAGGTAATCGAACAGCGTGGCGCAGGCGTCGAAGAACAGCGGCAGGAAATACTCGATGCCGCCGGGCGCGACGCCGCGCGCGACGTCCTGGTAGTCCGGGCAGGCGCGGTGGTCGTTGTCGAAATGCTCGTGCCAGCGGCGGCGGAAGCCCGCGATGGCCGCCTCGTCGAAGGGGTATTCGCGCCCCGGCAGCAGGCGCAGGTGCGCGAGGGGTGCGACGGAGCGCTGCGTGTCGGGGTCGAAGCTGCGCAGGGTCTCGATCTCGTCGTCGAAGAGCTCGATGCGCACCGGGGTGTCGTGACCCATCGGGAACAGGTCCACGATCGAGCCGCGCACCGCGAACTCGCCGTGCTCGTAGACGTTCTCGACGGCGCGGTAGCCCGCGCGCGCCAGCGTGTCGCGCAGCCGCGCGACGCCGAGGCGCTGCCCGGGTTCGAGCGCGAGCGAGGAGGCGCTCACGTAGGCGACCGGCGCGGTGCGCTGCATCAGCGTCGCGACCGGCACGATCAGCACCAGCGGGTCGCCCTGCGCCAGCCGCGACAGCGCCAGCAGGCGGTCCGAGACCAGGTCCTGGTGCGGCGAGAAGCGGTCGTAGGGCAGGGTCTCCCAGTCGGGCAGGCGCAGCACGGGTTTCGCGGCGCCGGCCAGGAAGAAGCGCAGGTCCTGCTCGATGCGCTCGGCCGTGGCGCTGGTCGCGGTCAGCACGAGCAGGGTGCCGGCGTGCTCGCGCGCGACGCTGGCCAGCGCGAGCGCGTCGGCGCCGGCTATCAGCCCGCCCCAGCGCAGGTGGTCGCCGGGGCGGGCCCGCGGCGGCGACAACAGGGATGTGTTCATGCGGTTGCCAGACAGGAAGAAGAGGGTGCAGGGCGCTTTGTTGCGGCGCCTGCGGCGACTGACCATAATACGCCGCTGCCGGCGGGACTTTGAAGATTCCGCGCCGGGCGGCAACCGATCACCAGCTTTTCCGAGGCCCTCATGATCTCCGATCGCAAGCGACCGAAACCCGCGGACTACTTCACGGACTGGAAACAGCGCGAGGCGCTGGCCGAGGCGATGATCCCGGTCGTGGGCAAGCTGTATCGCGAGCGCAACGTCAAGGTCTACGTCTACGGCCGCTCGCTGGTGTCGCAGTCGGTGCTGGACATCATGAAGATCCACCGTTTCGTGCGCCAGGTCGAGCACAACGAGCTCTCCGAGTTCGAGACCTGGCCGCTGGTCGAGGCGCTGGGACGCCTCGATCTCGGCACCGGGCACGTGGACATCGGGCGTCTGAGCGTCGCGTACATGCAGGGCCCGCGCAACGAGGGCATCTCGGCCGAGGCCTTCCTGCGCAAGGAGCTGCACGGGCTGATCGGCAGCACCGCGAAGCCGGTCGCCGCGCCCCGCGACGTCGTGCTCTACGGCTTCGGCCGCATCGGCCGCCTGATGGCGCGGCTGCTGATCGAGAAGACCGGCGGCGGCGACGTGCTGCGCCTGCGCGCGGTCGTGGTGCGCAAGTCGAGCGCCGACGACCTCGTCAAGCGCGCCGCGCTGCTGCGCCGCGACTCGATCCACGGCTCGTTCAAGGGCACCATACGCGTCGACGAGGAGCGCGGGTCCTTCATCGCGAACGGCAACGAGGTCAAGCTGATCTACGCCGACTCGCCCGAGAGCGTCGACTACACCGCGTACGGCATCGACGACGCGATCGTGATCGACAACACCGGCAAGTGGCGCGACGAGGCGGGCCTCTCGCGCCACCTGCAGGCCAAGGGCGTCGCGAAGGTCATCCTGACCGCGCCGGGCAAGGGCGCGCTGAAGAACATCGTCTACGGGGTCAACCACGACCTCATCGAGGACGGCGACCGCATCATCACGGCGGCCTCGTGCACGACCAACGCGATCGTGCCGGCGCTGAAGGCGATGGACGACCAGTTCGGCATCGTCTCCGGCCACGTCGAGACCGTGCACGCCTACACGAACGACCAGAACCTGATCGACAACTTCCACAAGTCGAACCGTCGCGGGCGCAGCGCGCCGCTGAACATGGTGCTCACCGAGACCGGCGCCGCCAGCGCGGTGGCCAAGGTGCTGCCCTCGATGGCCGGCAAGCTGACGGGCAACGCGATCCGCGTGCCGGTGCCCGACGTGTCGATGGCCATCCTCCACCTCACGCTGAAGCGGCAGACCTCCGTCGAGGAGGTCAACGAGTTCATGCGCTGGGCCTCGCTGCACTCGCCGCTCAGCCGCCAGATCGACTACACCGCCTCGCCCGAGGTGGTGTCCTCGGACTTCGTCGGTTCCCGTGCCGCCTGCATCCACGACGCGCAGGCGACGATCGTGCAGGGCAACAGCGCGATCCTCTACCTGTGGTACGACAACGAGTTCGGCTACGCCTGCCAGGTGCAGCGCGTGCTAGAGCACGTGGCCGGGGTGCACTACGCTGTGTACCCGGAGGCGACCTCGGTGGCGTGGAACTGGCCGCGTCCCGAGTAGCATTCGCGTGCGGGATGGGGGCGCTCGCGGCACCCTCATCCTTCCTTGTGATCACGGCCGGGCGGGAAAACGATGATTGCGATTCGTCGAGGACTGGATTTGCCGATCAGCGGACAACCCGAGCAGGTTGTCCAAGACGGGCCGAGGGTGCGCACCGTCGCGGTGCTCGGCCCGGATTACCACGGGATGAAGCCTTCGATGGCCGTGCAGGTCGGCGACCGCGTGGCCACGGGGCAGCTGCTCTTCACTGACCGCAAGAACGAGGGCGTCCAGTACACCGCGCCCGCGGCCGGCACGGTCGCGGCGATCAACCGCGGCGCCAGGCGCGTGCTGCTGTCGGTCGTGATCGACGTCGACGGCAGCGAGGAGCGCGGCTTCGCGCGCTACGAGCCGGCAGCGCTGGCCGCGCTGACGCGCGAGCAGGTGCGCGACAACCTCCTCGCCTCCGGACTCTGGACCGCGTTGCGCACCCGCCCCTACAGCAAGGTGCCCTCGCCGGCGTCGGTGCCGCACGCGATCTTCGTCACCGCCATCGACACCCATCCGCTCGCGGCCGATCCGCTGGTCGTGCTGCGCGGGCAGGAGGAGGACTTCCGGCGCGGCGTGCAGCTGCTCGCGGCGCTCACCGACGGCAAGGTCTACGTGGTCGGGCGCGCGGGCACGGCGCTGCCGCGCGCCGAGTCGGCGCGGATCGTGTACGAGGAGTTCGCCGGTCCGCACCCGGCGGGGCTGGCAGGCACCCACATCCATTTCCTCGACCCGGTGCACGAGCACAAGACGGTCTGGACCATCGGTTACCAGGACGTGATCGCCGTCGGCCGGCTGTTCGTCAGCGGACGGCTCGCGAACGAGCGCGTGGTCGCGCTCGGCGGTCCCGGCGTGACGCGGCCGCGGCTGCTGCGCACGTTGCTCGGGGCCAGCACGGAGGAGCTCTGCGCCGGCGAGCTCGCCGCCGGCGAGCAGCGCATCGTCAGCGGCAGCGTGCTCGGCGGGCGCCGCGCGCACGGGGCGCTCGCCTTCCTCGGCCGCTACCACACCCAGGTCTCCGTGGTGCCCGAGGGGCGCGAGCGCCGCTTCATGGGCTGGATGTCGCCCGGCCTCGATCGCCACTCGGTCATGGGCATCTACCTGTCGCGCTTCCTCGGCGGCAGGCGCTTCGCGATGGACACCTCCACCAACGGCAGTCCGCGCGCGATCGTGCCGATCGGCGCCTACGAGAAGGTGATGCCGCTCGACGTGCTGGCGACACCGCTGCTGAAGTCGCTGGTGGTCGGCGACGTGGAGACGGCAGTGAAGCTCGGCGCGCTGGAACTCGACGAGGAGGACCTCGCCCTCTGCAGCTACGTCTGCCCGGGCAAGTACGAGTTCGGTCCCATTCTCCGGGAC
>CAYXJM010000086.1:6458-8987 GCA_964465455.1 uncultured Klebsiella sp. | reverse complement strand
GCGCACAGCGCCGCGAACTGCGCGGCCGCGGCGCTCTCGTCCGCCGTGGCGACGTTGACGGCAACGACGGCGCGCGCGCCGAGCTCCGCCGCGAGCGCGATGCCCGGCTCGGCGGCGGCCGCGTCGGGCCCGAGCATGAAGGCCTCGGCGGTGTCGACGCGCACCGGCGCGTCGCGCAGCCGCGCCAGCACGGCGTGCTTGTTATCCGCGGTCACGGGCCTCGCCCCCGGCATGCCGGCGGTGACCCAGAAGCTGACCAGCGGCACCTCGAGTTCGGCGGCAAGCGTGACGACCTCGGCGGGCTCGAGGTCGAAGACGGTCATCTGTTCGATGCGCAGTGGACTCATCGTCGTGCACCTGTTGCTGTGAGCGGCTATCTGCCCGGGGCGCGACGATTGCACGGTTCGGTCGTCGCGCACAAGCGCGCGGCGGCCGCGGTCGCGCCGGCGGGTCCGTGCCCGGTCCGCCATTCCGGTCGCGCGCGCTTGCGGTTACTATCCGCGTGTGTTCACGGTCCCGCCGCTTATGGTTTCCGCTTTTCCCGAATCCTGCGCGCCACCCGGCATCGATGACGGCCGCGACGCCGTGCCGCGCGCGCGGCTGGGCATCGCGGTCGTGGTGCCGTGCTACCGGGTGAGCCGGCACATCGCGGCCGTGCTGGCCGGCATCGGGCCGGAGGTGGAAGCCATCTACTGCGTCGACGACGCGTGTCCGGAGGGAAGCGGCGACCTGATCGAGCGCGAGATCCGCGATCCGCGCGTGCGCGTGATCCGCCACGCGACGAACCAGGGCGTCGGCGGCGCGGTGCTGAGCGGCTATCGCCGGGCGGTGGCCGACGGCGCGCGCGTGATCGTGAAGATCGACGGCGACGGGCAGATGGATCCCGCGCTGCTGCCGTCGTTCGTCGCGCCGATCCTGCGCGGCGAGGCCGACTACTGCAAGGGCAACCGCTTCTGGGACCTCGCCGGGATCGGCGGCATGCCGCCCGGGCGGCGCTTCGGCAACGTGTGCCTCAGTTTCATGGCCAAGGCCAGCACCGGCTACTGGGACCTGTTCGACCCCACCAACGGCTACACCGCGATCCATGCCGACGTGGCGTCGCGGCTGCCCGCGGCCTCAATCAGCCGCGGCTACTTCTTCGAGACCGACATGCTGTTCCGCCTCAACACGATGCGCGCCGTGGTCGTCGACGTGCCGATGGACGCGCGCTACGGCGACGAGGTGAGCGGACTGCGCATCCCGCGCATCGCGGGCGAGTTCGCGTTCAATCACCTCAGGAACTTCGCCAAGCGCATCGCCTACAACTACTTCCTGCGCGACATGTCGCTCGCCTCGGTCGAGCTGCTGGCAGGTGCCGGGCTGCTCGGTTTCGGCGCCGCGTTCGGCGCCTGGCACTGGTGGCACTCGGCGCAGGCGGACGTCGCGACGCCGGTCGGGACGATCATGATCGCGACGGTCGCGGTGATCAGCGGCCTGCAGTTCCTGCTGGCATTCCTCGGCTACGACTTCGCCAGCGTGCCGCGCCGCGCGCTGCATCCGCTGCTGCAGCGACGGCACGTGCTGCCGCGGGCGGCGGACGACGGCACATGAGGCCGGCCCGCGACGCGTTCGCCGCCTCGCGCCTGCTGCTGCGGCAAGGCTCGCTGTTCGGCGTGGTCGGCGGGCTGCAACTCGCCGCCGAATGGGTGTGCTTCGTCGTCGCGACGGCGCTCGGCCTCGCCGTCGTTCCGGCCAACCTGCTCGGGCGTGTCTCGGCGGCGGGCCTCGGGTTCTGGCTGAACGGTCGCTATACCTTCGTCGCTCCCGGCGCGACGGCCCGCCTGGAGGCGCGGCAGTTCCTGCGCTACGCCGGCGTCTGGACGGGGTCCGCGACGGCCAGCACGCTGGCGGTGTGGGCGCTGGCGCATGCCGAGGGCCTGCAGGCGGCGTGGATCGGCAAGGCGCTGGTCGACGTGATGCTGGCGGGGGCGAGCTTCCTGCTCGCGAAGCACTGGATCTATCGATGAGCCGGCCGTGGCGTGGCGGCCGCGCGGGCGCGCCAGCGGCGGAGGCCGGGCGCTCCGGCATGCGCGCGCCGTTGCTGGCCTTGCTGCTGTTCCTGGGCGTCTACGCGGCGTTCGGGGCGCTGCTCGGTTACCCGCTGTTCGCCTCGGACGAGTACGCCTATTTCATCCGTGGCAAGTTCTTCGGCCTCGACCACGAACTGGTGGCGCTCGACCCGTTCCTGCAGTTCATCGACAACCAGCTCTACTTCGCCAAGCTGCACTTCCTGCATGCCGTCGGCGGGGACGCGACGACGGCGCTGGTGCGGGTGCTCAACGCGGTCGAGTACGGGCTGGCCGGGCTGCTGCTGCTCGCCCTGTTCCGACGCCTCGCGCCGGAGGCCACGCACGTCCCGGGCTTCGTCGCGTTCCTGCTGCTGCCCACGGCGATCTACAACTTCGCGGTGATGCCCGAGACGGACATGGTGCTGCTGGGCTGCGTGCTGGCCTGGCTGGCGGTCGTCGCGACGCCGCGCGCGCCGCTGCG
>CAYXJM010000086.1:0-6358 GCA_964465455.1 uncultured Klebsiella sp. | reverse complement strand
TGGGCTGCGTGCTGGCCTGGCTGGCGGTCGTCGCGACGCCGCGCGCGCCGCTGCGCGCGGCCGCGCTCGCCGGCGTCGTGCTGGCCGTCGCGCTGCTGGTCAAGCCGCACGCGCTGGCGATGCTCGCGGCTTTGCTCGTCCATCTCGTGCTCGGGGGCGGCAGCGCCGGCGGCAGGGACGCCCTGCGACGGCGGGTCGTGGCACCGCTCGCGCTCCTGGCGTCGACGTGGCTCTGTCTCGTCGTGCTGTGGCGCCTGCTCACCGGGCACCTGGCGTTCGATCCCGCTGCGTTCCTCGGCCTGACCTTCTACGGCCGGTCGCTGCAGCTGAACGAACTGGCGGGCGATGCCGCGGCGAAGTGGCTGAGCGTGCTCGACTATTTCCTCGCGAACCTGGTCGTGATGGTGCTGGTCTTCGCGCCGGCGCTGGCCGGGGTGGCGCTTGGCGCCTGGCGCGCGCTGACCGCCGGCCGCGCGCCGGGCTCGCCGCCGCCCGAAGCGGCCGCGGCGCGGCTGGACGCGCTGGCGCTGTTCACGCTCCTGATGCTGGGCGCGCACCTCGCGATGACCGCGCATTTCACCGCGGGTGCGGCGATTCTCGGCGCGGCCGACGCGATGCGCCTGCACGGCAGGTACCTCGCCCCCGCGGTCGCGACGCTGCCCTTCCTGACCTTCTGCTACCTGCGGCAGGCGGGCCCCGGCGGGCTGCGCGCGATGGCCGCGAGCGGCATCGTCGCGGCCGGCGCGTTCGTGACGCTGGTCGTGCCGCGCTACCGGATCTACCCGTGGGACAACCCGCTGCTGTTCGCCTTCTACCAGGCCGACAACCGCTACGACTTCCACTTCGCGGGACTGCTGCCGCAGCTCGGGTGGGGGCTGGCCGTCGTGCTGGCGGGCGGATATCTCGCCGCCGCGCTGTGGCGCCGCGCGGGCCGGGCGGTCCTGGCCGCGCAGTTGCTGATGCTGCTCGTTTACGGCCACCTCCTGGTGCTCGACTGGCTGGTCTTCCACAGCCGCGCCAACGCGGATCTCGTCGCGCGGAGCCGGGCGGCCGCGACGATCGTCGGCCCCGGCGCGATGGGCGACGGCCTGCTGGTGACGGACAGGCGCTTCGGCGACACCGCCTACATTCTCTATGCGCTGGGCAACGCGCCACGCGTGCTGCTGCGCCCCGCCGGCAGCGTCGTCTCCGCGGCCGACGTCGGTGCTGCGCGCTGGGTGCTCGTGAACGGCCCGTATCCGGTCGACATCGGCAGCGCCGGCTACGTCGAGCTCGGCGGCATGCGCCTGTACGCGCAGAACGTGGTCGCGGCCGAGGCGGGCGAACTGCCGGAGCTGCGGACGGGTGAGGTCCACGAGGTGCGGCTCGCTTCGCCGCAGGTCCGCACCTCCGGGTTCAACGACCCCGAGGCGTGGGGGCGCTGGAGCGCGGCGCCGACGGCGCTGGTCCAGGTCGGCAGGAAGCTGCGCGGGCGCGTCGAGCTGGAGTTCTTCGCGTGGACGCTGCCCGGGAACACCTCGCACCCGCTGGTGGTCTCCGCCGGCGACGCCACGATCGAGGTCCGTCTGTCCGCATCCGGCGCCGCGTACCGGCAGTACCTCGACATCGGCACGGAGACCGACACGCTGCGCTTCGCGATGCCGACCCTGCGGCCCGGGGACTCGCACCGCGACATGGGCGTGGCACTCGCGCGCCTCACGCTGCGCCGGCTGCCCGACGGCGGCGGGGCGCCGTGATCGCCGCCGTTTAGCAAATTCTTAGGATTCCGCTACGGATCATTTAGCGGCGCCGCGTGTGGCGGCGCCCTAGCATTCGTCCCGTGTTCCATCCATGTCCACACGGGAGCGAGAAAAAATGAACAGTCAACGCCGACTCCTTGCCGCGCTGCCCCTTTGCGCCAGCCTGGCCGCTGCGCTGCTGCCGCTGGCGGGCCATGCCGAGGCCCCGTCGCCGGAGCGCGGCCGCTACATCGCGATGACCTCGGGCTGCAACGACTGCCACACCGCGGGCTACATGCCGAGCGCCGGTCGCGTGCCGGAATCGGAATGGCTGAAGGGAGACACCTTCGGCTGGAGCGGCGGCTGGGGCACCACCTACGCGTCGAACCTGCGGCTGTTCATGAGCGGGATCGACGAGCAACAGTGGGTCGACTACGCGCGCAGCGCGGAGATGCGCCCGCCGATGCCGTGGTTCGGCCTGCGCGCGATGAGCGACGCCGACCTGCGCTCGATCTACCGCTACGTGCGCAGCCTGGCGCCGCTCGGCGATCCCGCCCCGGCCTGGTTGCCGCCCGGCGTGGAGCCGCAAGGCGCGTACGCGAAGTTCAGGGAACCGGAGGCCGGCAGCGTCGCGCGCATCAACTGACCTCGACGAGCTCGAGCGGGCGCGCCACCTCCAGCCGGAAGCGGCCGCGCCCGGTCTTCACGATGCGCAGCGCCGGCGTGCGCTCCTCGAGCCGGCGCGCCAGCAGGATCAGGCGCGCCTCGAGGTTGTCGCCGATCTCGGGCAGGCGCAGCGAGCCGTCGAGGCGCAGCTCGCGGTTGCTGAACTCCGTGCGACGGCCGCCCGCCTGCTCGCGCACCAGCTTCCACAGGATCGCGCCGGCGACTCCCTTGATCAGGTACTCGTCGCCGACGAACACGGAGTCGTTGGCGGCGAAGTGGCGTATCCGCAGCGGCTCTCCGCGCGGCTCGCCGGGTCCGGCGACGGGCCCCGGCGCCTCGTCGGCGCTGTCGGCCGCGTGCTGCAGCGCGACCAGCGTGGCGCCGAGCTGCGCGGCCACGGCGAGCAGCGCGTCCTCGTCCTCGTGCGTGAAGCGCGCGGTCTCCTCGCTCTCGGCGTAGAACACGCCGAGCAGCCGCCGCCCCAGCACGATGGGCACGGCGAGCTGGCTGCCCGGGGTCGCGAGCCCGGGCAGCGGGATCTCGGTCTCCAGCGCCTCGCCGGAGCCGTCGCCGGCGCGCGCCTCCCGCGCCGCGCGGCTGTAGGTGTACTCGCTGCTGAAGTGCATCACGCGCACCGGCACGCGCTGCTCGGCGGCCACGCCGATCACGCCCTGGCCGAGCGCGATCTCGGATCCCACCCCGGACTCGGCGTAGCCCAGCGAGGCGACGGTGTAGAGCCGCGGCGGCCTGGCCTCGGCGGCGTGGATCAGGACCTTCGCGTGGCGCACGTCGAGGTATTCCGCGAGCGCGGCCAGCGTATCGTCGAGCAGGCCGCGCACGTCCTGCGCCGCCGCGATGCGCGCGGCGACGTGGCGCATCGCCGAGGTCGGCGGATAGCGGCGCGGCGCCGGGCGCCGCGTCGGCCCCGGCATCGCCTCGATGCCGAGCACGCGGTAGACGTCGGCGCCGCGCAGCCGGAACACGCCGCTCATGCCCGAGTGCGAGGCGATGCCGGCGAGGCGCGCCTTCATGCTCTCGAAGACCGGGCCGCTCTCCTCGGTGCGCCGGTACTCCAGCTGCAGCAGGTAGCGCGTGCCCACGGTGGTGTCGCCGACGAAAACCGTGGCGCGGGGATTGGCCAGCACGTTGCGCCGCGTCTTGTTGAAGAACTGGTAGGTGAGCGCGACGTGCCCGGCGTCGACGAAGTGCACCTGCGAGACGTAGGTGATGTTCGGCGTGCCGTCCGGGCTGCAGCTCGCCAGCAGCGCGGGCATCAGGCCCTCGAAGCAGCCGCGGATCGCGTCGAGCGTGATGGCGCCGTTCATGCCGCGGACCCGAGCGGGTTGCCGGCGCCGGCGCCCGGCGTCTGCTCGAAGGCCGTGCCGGGTTCGAAGGCGATCGCGATCAGCTGCTCCGGCGTGTAGTGGAAATAGCAGCGCACGCCGTCTTCCGGGTAATCGAGGGCCACGAGGTGCTCGACCAGTGTCTCGAAGTGCACGCGGGCGTGCTCGCGATCGGCCGGCGCCACGGGGCCGAGCTCGGCGCGCTCGCCCTTCAGCTGGATGGTGCGGTGCGTCGCGGGTTCCGAGAACACGGCGGCGACGGGAAAGCCCGCGCGCAGCTGGGCGACCACCGCGTGCGCGAGCTGCTGGTCGACGTAGAGCGTCACGCGCCGGCGGTCGGCGCTGACGCGGCAGGCCACGGCCTTGAACAGCGATGCGCGGTTCCCGGCATCGCGCGAGGCGATCGCGATCGAGGCCGTGGGGCCCGCGATGAAGGCGGCGGTGGCTTCGTCGAGCAGAGGGGGCGCGTCCACGTGGCCTCCGTTTCACGGCAGGCCTCGCATTGAAGGGCAAGGGGGCGCGCAGCGTCAAGAAAGGGGCCCCGGAGCGGCGTTTGTCCGGTTAACATGGGTGCATGCCACCCTGGAGGAGACCCTGCAGATGAGACGTTCCGTTTCGCGCGTGCTGATCGTTGCGGCACTGCTCGCCGGGATGCCGGCCGCGGCTGCCACCGTCGTTCCCATGAAAGGCCAGGCGCCCGAGCAGATCCAGGCCGATACCGCGGCCTGCCAGGCGGCTGCGCAGCAGAGCGCGCAAGCCGCTGCCGCATCTGCCACGAGCCCGTCGAACGCCCCGTCGGGCGGACGCGTGCGCGGGGCGGCGACCGGGGCGGCCGCGGGGGCCGTCGCCGCCGAGGTCCGCGGCAACCAGCACGAGGCCTATGACAGGCTCGACAGCGACGTGCAGCAGGAATACCGCCAGGACCGGGCGCGCGAGGCGGCCGCGGCCGGTGCCGTGATCGGCGGTTCTCGCCAGCGCCAGGAGCGTCGCGAGCAGCGCAGGACCAGCGAGCAGGCCGCCGCGCAGAGCCAGCAGCAGGCCGGCGCGGACGCGTTCTCCTCGTGCATGAGCGCGCGCGGTTACAGCGTCACGCCCTGAGTGCGCCGCGGCGCGCGCAGCGCCTGCTCAGAGCAGCCGGGCGAGTTCGCGCCAGCCGGGGCGCTCCTCGGCGACGTCGCGGCCGAGCCCGCCCCTGATCACCTGCAGGCAGACGTGGTCGGCGCCGGCCGCGAAGTGTTCCGCGACGCGCGCGGCGATGGCGTCGAGGTCGCCCCAGGCCATCACGCTGTCGATGAAGCGGTCGCTCAGCCCGTCGATCTCCGCGTCGCTGAAGCCGTCGCGCCGCCAGTTGTTGTAATAGTTCGGCATCGCCGCGTAGAGCCTGACGGTCTGCCGGGCCATCTCGCGCGCCTTGCCGGGGTCGGTCTCGAGGATGACGCCCTGTTCCGGCGCGAGCAGCACGCCCGGTCCCAGCGCCTGGCGGGCGAAGGCGGTGTGTCGCGGCGAGACCAGGTAGGGGTGCGCGCCGACCGTGCGCGCGGCGGCGAGTTCCAGCATCTTCGGCCCGAGCGCGGCCAGGCACAGGTGCTTGCGCGGCATGCCGGCGGCGTCGAGCCCGTCGAGGAAGGCGCGCATCTTCGCCAGCGGGCGCTGGTAGGCCTCGCCGATCAGCGGGCCATGGCTGACGCCGAGCCCCAGCAGCAGCCTGGACTGGCGCTCCGGCGACTGGCCCCGCCACCAGGCGGCGACTTCCGTCGCTTCGTGCTTCCAGATGTTGAGGATGCCGGTGGCGAGCCGGATCGAGGTGGTGGCATCCAGCAGCTGGTCCAACGCGGCCAGGACCCCGCTGTCGGCGCCGCCCGGGATCCAGAGCGTCGGGAAGCCGAGCTCCTCGAGCTCCACCGCCGCCGCGATGCCGGCTGCGGCCGGCGAGTAGCGCACCGCGGCGGACCAGATCCCGATGCGACCGAGTCCGGCCGCGTTGTGCTGTGCATGCTGCGTGTCGATGGGCATGGATCGGAACCCCGGGTTGAGCGTGCCGGCTTCGTGCCGGCCGGATACGCGGCACGACGGCTGCACCGCAATGGTGCGCCGCCGTTGTATGATGCCGCCTGCATCGTAGGGCGTCGTGCGCGGGCGATCAATCGCGCGCGGTCCGCCAGCGGACACGTTCACAGGCACGATGGAGGCAGGCGATGACGGGTGTGGAGGAAAAGAAGCGGCTCCTCGAGCAGGGCCTGGAACGCGTGGTGGAACTGGTGGGCGACATCACGCAGCCGACGATGGAGCGCTACTATCGCCGCTATCCGGCGGCACGGGAGGCCTTCGAGCGGCTGTGGGCGGGCAACCGCGCGCAGCTGGAGGGCGAGATGGTCGAGCGCGCGCTCTACTGCCTGATGTACTGGTTCGAATCGCCGGGCGAGATCGAGATCATGCTGGGCGGCTCCGTGCTGCACCACAACGACACGCTGCAGGTGCCGCCGGAGTGGTACAGCGGGCTCATCGACGCGGCGATCGAAGTCATCGAGGAGACCATTCCGCCCGGCCACGGCGCCGAGCGGGCGGTGTGGGACGAACTGCGGCGCGAGCTCGGCGGGCTGGTCGAGCAGAGCCGGCAGTTCATCTAGCGTT
>CAYXJM010000085.1:0-9000 GCA_964465455.1 uncultured Klebsiella sp. | reverse complement strand
GGCAGGAACATCTTGCCGGCGCCGAAAAGGTCGCCGACGACGTTCATGCCGGCCATCAGCGGGCCCTCGATCACGTCGAGCGGGCGCGCCGCCGCCAGCCGCGCCGCCTCGGTGTCCTCCTCGATCCAGGTGTTGATGCCCTTCACCAGCGCGTGCTCGAGCCGGCGCTCGACGGGCCAGCCGCGCCATTCGAGGTCCTCGACCACCGCGCTCGCCGTGCCGCCGGCGTAGTTCGCCGCGATCTCCAGCAGGCGCTCGGTGGCGTCGGCGCGCCGGTTCAGCACGACGTCCTCGACGCGCTCGCGCAGCTCGGCCGGGATCTCGTCGTAGATCGCGAGCTGGCCCGCGTTGACGATGCCCATGTCGAGCCCCGCGCGGATGGCGTGGTAGAGGAACACCGCGTGGATCGCTTCGCGCACGCGGTCGTTGCCGCGGAAGGAGAACGAGACGTTGCTGATGCCGCCCGACACCAGCGCCCCCGGCAGGTGCTGCTTGATGTGGCGGCAGCACTCGATGAAGTCGACGGCGTAGTTCGCGTGCTCCTCGATGCCGGTGGCGATCGCGAACACGTTGGGGTCGAAGATGATGTCCCCGGGCGCGAAGCCCACGTCGCGCACCAGCAGCTGGTAGCTGCGCGTGCAGATCGCGATCTTGCGCTCCAGCGTGTCGGCCTGTCCCTGCTCGTCGAAAGCCATCACCACCACGGCGGCGCCGTAGCGGCGGGCGAGCCGCGCCTGCGCGAGGAACTCCTGCTCGCCCTCCTTCAGGCTGATCGAGTTCACGACCGACTTGCCCTGCACGACGCGCAGTCCGGCCTCGATGACGTTCCACTTCGAGGAGTCGATCATCACGGGGACGCGGCTGATGTCGGGTTCCGACGCGACGAGGTTCAGGAAGCGCACCATCGCGGCGCGCGAATCCAGCATGCCCTCGTCCATGTTCACGTCGATGAGCTGGGCGCCGGCTTCGACCTGCTGGCGCGCGACATCGAGCGCGGCGTCGTAATCCTGCTCGCGGATCAGGCGCGCGAAGCGGGCCGAGCCGGTGACGTTGGTGCGCTCGCCGATGTTCACGAACAGCGAGTCGGCCGAGATCACCACCGGTTCGAGGCCCGCCAGGCGCAGTGCCGGTGCCGCGCGCTCGATGCGTCGCGGCGCGATGCCGGCCACGCGCTCGGCGATCGCGCGGATGTGCGCGGGGGTGGTGCCGCAGCAGCCGCCGACGATGTTGAGCAGCCCGCTCTCGGCGAATTCGCCGATGATCGCGGCCATCGTGGCCGCATCCTGCCGGTACTGGCCGAACTCGTCGGGCAGCCCGGCGTTCGGGTGCGCGCTGACCGCGGTGTCGGCGACCTTCGCGAGCGCCAGCACGTGCGGGCGCAGCTGCTCGGCGCCGAGGGCGCAGTTCAGGCCGATGGCGAGCGGGCGGGCGTGGGCCACCGAGTACCAGAACGCCTCGGCCGTCTGTCCCGACAGTGTGCGGCCGCTGGCGTCGGTGATCGTGCCCGAGATCATGACCGGCCAGCGGCGCCCGCGCTCCTCGAAGAACTGCTCGCAGGCGAAGATCGCGGCCTTGGCGTTCAGCGTGTCGAACACGGTCTCGATCAGCAGCAGGTCGGCGCCGCCGGCGACCAGTCCCTCGATGGCGACGCGGTAGTCCGCGGCCAGCTCCTCGAAGGTGATGTTGCGAAAGCCCGGATCGTTCACGTCGGGCGACAGCGAAGCGGTGCGGCTGGTCGGGCCCAGCACCCCGGCCACGAAGCGCGGCTTGTGCGGCTCGCGCGCCGTGAACTCGTCGGCGGCGAGGCGGGCGACGCGCGCTCCGGCCTCGTTCAGCTCGCGCACGATGTGCTGCAGCTGGTAGTCGCCCTGCGAGACGGCGGTCGAGTTGAAGGTGTTGGTCTCGATGATGTCGGCACCGGCCGCGAGGTAGGCCGCGTGGATCTCGCGGATGACGTCGGGGCGCGTGATCGCCAGCAGGTCGTTGTTGCCGCGGAGCGGCACCGGATGGTCCGCGAAGCGCGCACCGCGGAAGTCCGCCTCCTGGAGGCCGTAGCCCTGGATCATCGTGCCCATGGCGCCGTCGAGCACGAGGATGCGGTCGGAGAGGGCCTGCTGGAGCGTCTGGTCGGTGTGCATGAGGGTCTCGGTTCGGTCGGTTCTGGCGGCTTGCAGCACGCGAGGGACGAATGGTAACAAAGGGAGGCAGGAGCGACGCTGAGAATCAGTAATCCTGCACGTGAGTCTCGCCAATACCTGAGTAAATCAGTAATATATTCCCGTCTGGATCTCACGACGGATGGCGATGGCATGATCACGATCACCGAATCGGCCCAGGAGTACCTCGTCGGACTGCTCGCGAAGCAGGACGCGGAAGTCCGGGGCATACGCGTTTTCATCAACGATCCCGGCACCCCGCGGGCGGAGACCTGTATCGCCTATTGCCGCGATACCGACATCAAGGGCGACGACGAGCGGCGCTCGTTCAACGGCTTCGACGCCTGGTTCGAGGCGCGCAGCCTGCCGTTCCTCGAGGATGCGCTGGTCGACTACGCGAAGGACCGCATGGGCGGGCAGCTGACGATCAAGGCGCCCAATGCCAAGCTGCCGAAGGTCGATGCCAACAGCTCGCTCGCCGACCGCATCAACTACATCCTGTACAACGAGGTCAATCCGCAGCTGGCCGCGCACGGCGGCGAGGTGCGGCTGGTGGAGCTGCTCGAGGACGGCATCGCGGTGCTGCAGTTCGGCGGCGGTTGCCAGGGCTGCGGGATGGTCGATGCCACGCTCAAGCACGGCGTCGAGAAGTCGTTGCTGGAGCAGCTCCCCGACCTGAAGGGGGTGCGCGACGTCACCGACCACTCGGTGCGGACCAACGCCTACTACGCCTGAGGCGCGCCCTCCCTCCCGGGGCCGCGCCGCGGGCCGACGCGCCCACGCGGCCCGTTCCGGGCACATTCGCCGACGTATCGGCTATCCTTGCGTCAGACACCATGCCAAGCTCGGCGTCGGCGCGTGGAGACGATGCGCCGCGGGCGCCGGCGCATTTTGCCCTCGGTGACAGGAGAGCGCAGTGAGCATATTCAGGGATCCCGGGAGCAGGCGCGGCCGCGGCCGCACGCTGGCGTTGCTGGCCGCGGGAGCGCTGCTCGGCGTCGCGGGCGTGCTCGTGTTCCACACGACGCTCGAGGCCACCAGCACCGACGCCTTCTGCCTGAGCTGCCACAACCACGCCATACCTGAACGGCAGCACCAGCTGACGATCCACTACAGGAATCCCCACGGGGTGACCGCCGGCTGCGCGGATTGCCACATCCAGCACGAGTTCGTGCCCAAGATGACGCGCAAGATCGAGGCGGCCCGCGAGGTCTGGGGCCACTTGCGCGGGGTCATCGACACCGAGGATAAATACCTCGCCCATCAGCCGGTCATGAAGGAGCGCGAGCTGGCGCGCTTCCGCGCCAGCGATTCAGCCACCTGCCGTTCCTGTCACGACGTCGCGCGCATGGACCTCGAGGCCCAGAGCCCCAAGGCGCGGCGCGAGCACGCCGCTCTCGCTGCCGGCGGCAAGACCTGTGTCGATTGCCACGAGGATGCCGGACATGCGCCGCTCGCCGTCGCGGGGGAGGGCGGCGAGGAAGGTTTCGACTTCTGATCCCGGTCCTCATGATGCGGATCAATGAGGACGCCGGAGGATGCGGCGATCATCGCGGCAGGCGGTCGCCCGGCGGCCGCGCCCGGACAAAAGGAGAACAAATCGTGCAGCACCGGTCCCCCGCTTCGCTCCGTCCTTTCCTTCGCCACGCGCTCGCGGCCTTGGCGTGCGTCGTTGCCGCGATGCCCGGCCCGGCCCGCGCGATCGACTGGAACGCGGTGCAGGGTGCCGAGATCCCGCTCTTCTATCCGGGCCTGATGTCGTGGGAGAAAGTGCTCACGGCGGCCAGCCACAAGGGGGCCACCAAGTTCCGCGCGGGCGAGACCTGCGCCGGCTGTCACGCCGGCGAAGAGGCGGAGATGGGGGCCGCGCAGGCGAAGCCGGACGGCTACGCCGGGCGCAGCAGCCTGACGGTGCAGCTCAAGGCGGCGGTCGCGGACGGGAGTCTCCACTTCCAGCTCTCGGGTCCCGCGGTCGACGGCAAGGCGCCGGCGGTCGCGCTCATGCTCGGCAACGATGCGCTGAAGTCCACCGCGCAGGCCGGGTGCTGGGCGGCCTGCCACGACGACGCGCCGGGCATGGCCAGCGACAGCGGGCTGAAGCTCGGAAAGTACCTCCCGCGCTCGCGCAGCAGGAACACGGCCACCGGCGGCGGCGACAGCGTGAGGCCGCAGGCCGAGCTGGACGCGGCACTGGCCGCCGGCGAATTCCTCGAGCTGATGGAAGTGGACGCCGCGGGCAAGGGCGAGCGCGCCTGGGTGCTCGAGCGCATCCACGAACGCGAACTGCCGGGCGCCTCGATGCGCGTCGAGGGCGGGCGCTGGATCGCGGAGCTGGCGCGGCCGCTGGCGGCCGCCGGCGGCGGCGAGATCGCGCTGGCGGCGGGCAACACCTATCACCTCGGGGTGGCGGTGCACGATCCGGGCGGCGAGGGGCGTCGGCACCTGGTCAGCCTGCACGTGTCGCTCAGCGTCGGTGCCGACGCGGCGACGGTCGTGGCGGCGACCCGGTAGCGTGCGCCGCCCTCGGCGGTGCGGCGGACGGACGATCACAAGAACAAGGGGAGAGGCAGGCATGCGCAAGTGCAGGGCGGGAGTGCTCGGCGCGCTCGTGACGGCGATCGCGATGATGGGATTCGGGGGCGGGGCGCTCGCGGCGGATCGCGCCGCGTTGCCGGCCTCCACGACGTACAGCGACGGCACGCGGGCCTGCACCGAGTGCCACGACGACGAGCACGCCACCGCGATCATGAGCGGTCCGCACGGCATGGCGGGCGATGCGCGCACGCCGGCGGCGAACCACGGCTGCGAGTCCTGCCACGGACCGGGCGGGGAACATGCGAGGCAGGAAAAGCAGTTCCGCGTCGCGCAGACCTTCGCTAGCCGGGATCCGGCCGACGCCGCGGCGCACGCGGCGGTGTGCACGGGCTGCCATCGCGGCGGGGACCAGCAGCACTTCCTGACCAGCGAGCACAGCCGCGCCGACGTGGCCTGCAGCGACTGCCACAAGGTGCACGCGCGCGAGGACAAGTTGCTCGATCGGCTCACGCAGCCCGAGGTCTGCGTCGACTGCCATACCGACCAGAAGGCGAACATGAACAAGTTCTCGCGCCACCCGATCCGCGAGGGCAAGGTCGTCTGCACCGACTGCCACAACCCGCACGGGGACAAGGGCCCGCACATGCTCGTCGAGTCGACGGTGAACGAGACCTGCTACCGCTGCCACGCCGAGAAGCGCGGCCCCTTCCTGTTCGAGCACGAGCCGGTGCAGGACGACTGCGGCGAGTGCCACAACCCGCACGGCAGCGTGAACGATTCGCTGCTGGTGGCGCGCCCGCCTTTCCTGTGCCAGCAGTGCCACAACGACACGCGCCACCCGGGCACGGTCTACGCGAACGCCAATGTGGCCGCGAACAACCGCACCGTGGGCAAGGCCTGCACCAACTGCCACACCAACGTGCACGGCAGCAACCATCCGGCAGGCCTCACTTTCCGGCGCTGACGCCGGCCTGGCAGACACAGCAGGAGACACGCAGATGGACACCACACGCAAGGCACTCTGCGCCGCCCTCGCGCTGGCTTCGGCGGCACTGGCCTCCGGCGCGTCGCGCGCCCAGGACGAGTACGGCTTCGAGGACGAATCGGCGCCCGCGCCCAGGCCCGCCTACGACAACTACGTGGAGATCGGCATCGGCCACACCGAGGACGGCAACGGCAAGTTCGGCGAGTACACGAGCGACGTCAACGACGCGTTCCAGGACGACGGCCCCTTCGGCGTCGGTGGGCTGCGGTGGAGCGGGCGCGACGCCGACGCCGCGCGCGCCTGGCAGGTGGAGCTGGGCACGGGTTCGGCGCGCCTGCTGACGGCCAGCTACGAGGTGCAGGGCGACTTCGCCGTCGGTCTGTACGGCGACCGCTTGAAGCGCACCGAGTACGGCGAGGCCGGGCTGGTCTATCCGGGCGGCGGGGACACGTTGCTTCTGCCCGCGGGCTTCGTGCCCGGCACCAGCACGCGCGACAGCCGCTTCTACGACGGCGAGGACATCGCGAGCACGCGCGAGACAATCGGCCTGGACGCCAGCAAGCACGTCGCGGACAACTGGACGTTCAGCGTCAACATCGAGAACCAGGACAAGGACGGCGAGCAGATCCTGGGCGGCAACCAGGGATTCTCCGGCACCGCGATGCTTCCGGCGCCGGTCGACTACAACACCGAGCTGATGACGGCGCGCGCGGAATACGCGACGAGCTGCCTGCAGAACGCGCTCGAACTGCACCTGTCGAAATTCGAGGGCGGCGACGACAGCGTCGTGTTCCAGAATGCCCAGTACGCCGGCACCGCCGCCTATCCTCTCGGGCTCGCGGAGATCGACCTGCCGCCAGACAACGAGTTCCTGCGGCTCGGCGTCGACGGCGGCTACAGTTTCGACGCGCTGACGCGGCTCAGCTGGTTCGCCGACTGGAGCCGTGGCGAGCAGGACGAGAACTTCCAGCCGCTGCACATCGACCCCGGTTTCTACCCAAGCATCGACCCGGCGTTCCCGCAGCGCTCGCTGGACGGCGAGGTGGAGCGCAGCTCGCTGAAGCTGGCTCTGGTCGGGCGGCCCTTCGCGCGCTTCGACTACCGCGTGCAGTACGACTACCGGGACCGCGACACGCAGCACGACGCCTATCCGGTGCTGGAGTTGAGCTACCAGCCCGATGCGGCCGCGAGCGGATTCTCCAGCCGCGTCTACGACAAGGAGACGCAGCGCTTCGCGGTCGAGGGCGGCTACCGCTTCGCCGGGCGGCTGCGCCTGCGCGGCGGCTACGAGTACGAGGCGATCGACCGCGACACCGACGAGTTCGATCCGCTCGGCGTGCTCGAGTCGTTCACGGACGCCACCACGGAGGATCGCTACTGGGCCGAGTTGAAGCTGCCCGAGATCGGCGCGCTGTCGACGAAGCTGCGTGCCGAGTACAGCACCATCGACCCCGATCTCAGCCACCAGACCGAGGAGTTCATCTCCCCCGGCGGCATCGGCCGCCGCGCGACGCCGTTCTTCCTGCTCGAACGCACGCAGGACGTCTACGAGATCGACCTCGATTACGCGCTTGGCACGAGCGCATCGGTCTACTTCTCGTGGAAGAGCGTGCGCGATGACTTCGACAACGACACCTACGGCCTCGACAGTCGCGATTCGGATATCGGCAACCTCGGTTTCAGCTGGTCGCCGGCCGAGGCGCTGTCGCTGTCGGCCTACCTGAGCCGGGAGGAATACGACATCCGCCAGACCGGGCGGCAGATGGGTGCCACCGCGGTGCCGTACTCGGAGTGGCGCCTGGTCAGCGAGGACGACGGCGACGCCTACGGCGTCTCGCTCGACTGGGCGGTGATCGCGGACCGCTTCGATATCGCGGCGGATCTGGCCTTCGTCGAGACCGATTCGACCTACGTGAGCAGTCCGCTGGCGCAAGCCGGCGTCGCCCTGACGACCGGCGCGACGCCCGACGTGAACGACGAGTTGCTGCGCCTGAACGTGGTGGGCACCTATCGCTGGAACGAGCGCGTCGAGCTGAGCGGCCGCTACATCTGGGAACGGCGCGACGCCGAGGACTGGGGCTGGGACACGCTGCTGACGCCGGCAGCGGCCACGACGGCATCGGCTATCGGCTTCACCTACCAGCGACCGGACTACGACGCGAGCGCGGTGATCGTGGCGCTGCGTTACCGGTTCTGACCCCATGTCGCCGCGCGGGCTGGCGCTTGCGGGCGCCGCGGCTCACTGCGGAGCCTGAACGATGGGGCGATCGGACATCGAGATCGCGCGCGCGGCGCGGCTGCTGCCGATGGCGGAGATCGCCGCACGCGCGGGCATCCCGCCCGACGCGCTGATCCCCTACGGGCGCAGCAAGGCCAAGATCGATCGCGCCTTCCTCGCGACGCTCGAGGGCCGCCCCGACGGCAAGCTGATCCTGGTCACCGCGATCTCGCCGACGCCGGCCGGCGAGGGCAAGACCACGGTCGCGGTCGGGCTCGCCGACGGCATGAACCGCATCGGCGCGCGCACGCTGCTCGCGTTGCGCGAGCCCAGCCTCGGCCCCTGTTTCGGCATGAAGGGCGGGGCGGCCGGCGGCGGCCACGCGCAGGTCGTCCCGATGGAGGACATCAACCTGCACTTCACCGGCGACTTCCACGCCATCGCGGCGGCGCACAACCTGCTCGCCGCGATGGTCGACAACCACCTCTACTGGTCCAACGACCTCAGGCTGGATCCGCGTCGCGTCAGCTGGCGGCGCACGGTGGACATGAACGACCGCAGTCTGCGCGACATCTGCGTGGGACTCGGGGGGCCGGCGAACGGGCTGGTGCGCGAGGCGGGCTACGACATCACGCCCGCCTCCGAGGTCATGGCGATCTTCTGTCTCGCGCGCGACATGGCGGATCTCGAGCGTCGCCTCGGCAACATCATCATCGGTTATCGCCGCGACCTCGCACCGGTGTACGCCCGCGAGGCGAACGCCCCGGGCGCGATGACGGTTCTGCTGCGCGACGCGATGCAGCCGAACCTGGTGCAGACCCTCGAGAACAACCCGGTGCTGATCCATGGCGGTCCTTTCGGCAACATCGCGCACGGCTGCAATTCGCTGATTGCCACGCGAAGCGCGCTGAAGCTCGCCGACTACGTGGTCACCGAGGCGGGTTTTGGCGCCGACCTGGGCGCGGAAAAATTCTTCGACGTCACGGCACGCACGGGTGGCTTGCACCCGGATGCCGCGGTGCTGGTTGCCACCGTCCGGGCGCTGAAGATGCACGGTGGCCAGCGCAAGAGCGAATTGGGGCGCGAGAATCTCGACGTCCTGCGCG
>CAYXJM010000084.1:0-9040 GCA_964465455.1 uncultured Klebsiella sp. | reverse complement strand
TGTTCAGCACCAGGAAGCAGCCGGTGCCGTAGGTGCTCTTGGCCTGCCCGGGCGCGAGGCATCCCTGCCCGATCAGCGCCGCCTGCTGGTCACCCGCGATGCCGGCAATGGGCGCGCCCGCCGCCGGCAGCCCCGCCCGCACCGTGCCGAAATCCGCCGCCGAGTCCAGCACCTCGGGCAGCACCGCGCGCGGCACGCCGAAGCGCGCGAGCAGCTCCGCGTCCCAGCACTGCGCGTGGATGTCGAACAGCATGGTGCGCGAGGCGTTGGTGGCGTCCGTGCAATGGCGCTGCCCGCCGGTGAGGCGCCACAGCAGGAAGGTGTCGACGGTGCCGAAGGCGAGTTCGCCGGCCTCGGCGCGCGCCCGCGCGCCCGCGACGTTGTCGAGGATCCAGGCCAGCTTGGTGGCCGAGAAGTACGGGTCGAGCAGCAGCCCGGTGCGCGCCGCGACGTACTCGCCGAGGCCGTCGCGCTCCAGGCGGGCGCAGGCCTCCGCGGTGCGCCGGTCCTGCCACACGATGGCCGGGTAGATCGCCTCGCCGGTGCGCCGGTCCCACAGCAGCGTGGTCTCGCGCTGGTTGCTGATGCCGATGCCGACGATGGCATGGCCCGCGGCGCGCAGCTCGCGCACCACCGCGTCGAAGCTCTGCAGCGTGCTCTGCCAGATGTCCTCGGCGTCGTGTTCGACCCAGCCGTCGTGCGGGAAGTGCTGCGCGAACTCGCGCTGCGCGAGCGCGACCACGGTGCCGGCGGCGTCGAAACCGATGCAGCGCGAGCTCGTGGTCCCCTGGTCCAGTGCGATCAGCACGTCCATGACGGTCCTCCCCCTCCCGGCCGGGCTTGATCGCCGGCGCGCGCGTCAATAGAATTTTTCATCACGCGCCATATTGTCATGCATTTCATTCAATTCGTCGCCGTGATGGCGAGCTCGCGGGGAGCCACGGCCATGGCCAGGATCGAATTGCGCCATCTTCGCACGCTGGTCGCGCTGCGCGACACCGGCAGCCTGGTCGAGGCCGCCGAGCGCCTGTGCCTGACCCAGTCGGCGCTGTCGCACCAGGTCAAGGACGTCGAGGACCGGCTGCAGTGCTCCCTGTTCATGCGCAAGACCCGTCCGGTGCGATTCACCAGCGCCGGGCAACGCCTGCTCGCGCTGGCCGACGACATCCTGCCGCAGATACGCGCCGCCGAGATCGACCTCGACCGGCTGGCGGGAGGCGAAACCGGGCGCCTGTTCCTGGCGCTGGAGTGCCACAGCTGCTTCCAGTGGCTGATGCCCACGATCGACAAGTTCCGTCATCACTGGCCCGACGTCGAGCTGGACCTCTCCAGCAGCTTCAGCTTCGCGCCCCTGCAGGCGCTCGCGCGCGGCGACCTCGACCTCGTGATCAGCGCCGATCCGCTCGACCTGCCGGGCGTGCACTACGAGCCGCTGTTCCGCTACGAGGTGCGTCTCGCGCTGTCGCCGCGCCACCGCCTGGCCGCGAGCGCGACGATCGAGCCGGCCGATCTCGGCGACGAGGTGCTGATCTGCTATCCCGTCGAGCGCGCGCGGCTCGACGTGTTCCGCCACTTCCTGGAGCCCGCCGGCGTCGAGCCCGCGAGCGTGCGCACGGCCGAGCTCACGATGATGATCATCCAGCTGGTGGCCAGCAACCGTGGCGTCGCGGCGCTGCCGAACTGGGCCATCAGCGAGTACGAGCGCAAGGACTTCCTGCTCTCGCGCCCGCTCGGCGCCGGGGGGTTGTGGAGCACGCTGTACGCCGCCATCCGCGAGGAGCAGCGCGAGCACCCGTACATGCGCGACTTCATGGCCTTCGCGCGCCAGACCTGCTTCAGCGACCTGCCCGGCATCCTGCCGCTCGCCCCAGCGAACTGAGCCGCCGGGCCCGGTAACCGGCCGCCTTGCACCGCGGGGTCCCGCCCAGTATCTTGTGGCTGCGACCCCGTCCGGCACCAGATCTAGCGTTGCCAGGGGTCTCGAGCAACGACCGGGGGTAGCCTTGCACCCGGACCCGCAACGGCCAAGGGAGGCTCGTTGATGAGTGCAAAGAAGGTCCGTCCGATGGATCCCGCATCGATCCTCTCCACGCTGGAACACATCAGCGAGGCCATCGACGCGATGACGGCGGTGGTAGGGGAGTTGCGCGACTACCTCGACGAGCACTGGGACGTGGTCGAGGTGCCCGCCGTCACGCTGGAGCCCGAAGAGCTCGAGCTCGCGGAACTCGCGGGCGACGAACGCACGGTGCACTGACCGCCTGCGAATGCGCCCGCCACCCGCGCGCGGCTCGCGGTAAAAATTGTCACAAAGGCGCGCCGTCGTGGCGGCAGCAAAGCGCGTCGATTGCCGCCCGCCCACGCGGGCTCTATAGTTTGCGCTGCCTCGAAGCCCAGCGGAATTTCACCCGGAATGATCAGCAGTAACCGTTGCGTCGCCGCGCTGTGCCTGTGCCTTGCAGTCCTGCTGCAAGGCTGCGGCACGACCCCCGAGCAGCCCGGAGCGCCCGCAACGGAAGTGACGCCGCCCGCAACCCCGGAAACGCCGCCGCCGGCGGTCGCCCCGCCGGTGGAGACGCCGCCGGCCGAACCCGTGGCGCCGGTCGCCAAGCCCGAACCCGAGCCGGAGCCCGCAGCTCCGGTGGTGTGCGCGCCGACCCCGGCGCCCGCACCGGCGGCCGCGCCCGCGCCACGCCCGGCACCGAAGACGGCGCTGGCCGTGCTCGGCGAACTGGAGCACGTGCGCATCGAGCCGCCAGGACTGCAGCTCGACGCGCGACTCGATACCGGCAGCGCGGGTTCCGCCCTGCACGCGCTCGACGTGCGCGAGTTCGAGCGTGACGGCAAGACCTGGGTGAAGTTCCGCCTCGTCAATCCCGGGAGCGGCGACAGCGTGGAGGTTTCCCGCCCGGTCGTGCGCTCCGTCACGCCGAAGGACGGCGCCGGGCCAAAGCGCTACGTCGTGAGCCTCAAGGCCACCGTCGCCGGCGTCGTCCAGTTCACCGACTTCACGCTGTCCGACCGCTCCTCCTCGGCCTACCCCATACTGATTGGCAGAAACTTCCTGCGCGACCAGGCCGTGGTCGACGTGGGGCGCCGCTTCACCAGGCCGTGAGCAACGGCGTCAACTGATTCCGCCGGGGCGGAGCACGCATGAAAGAAAAGCTGAAGGTCTATGTCGTGGCGCTGCTGCTCGCCGTGCTGGGGCTGAGCACGGCGCTGTACAAGCACTTCGCGCTCGGTTTCCCGCTGCTGCCGAACGACAAGGTGGCGGTCTGGACGGTCGAATCCAAGGTCGAGTTCGAGGCCAGCGGCGCGCCCGTGCTGGTGTCGCTGGCGCTGCCGGATTCGCAGCAGGGCATCGAGATCGTCAACGAGAACTTCACGACCTCGGGCTACGGCTTCGCCGAGATCGAGCAGCCCGACGGCAGCCGCCGCGCGCAGTGGACGCGCCGCGAGGCCGACGGCAAGCAACTGCTCTACTACCGGTTGCAGGTCTTCCCGGCGGCGCTGAACCAGGCCGCGGAGGTGATCGCGCCACCCTCCCCGGTGCCGCCGGAATTCGACAGCGCGAAGGCGACGTCGGCCTCCGCGCTGCTCGACGAGATCCACGCGGTGTCGGCGAACACCGAGACCTTCGTGACCCAGCTGCTGCGCGCGCTGACGGTGGAGCCGCTGTCGCAGAACGCGGCTTTCCTGCTCGGCGAGAAGCGCGACCCGGCGTTTGTCGCCGAGACCGCGCTGCAGCTGCTGTCGCTGGCCGGCATCCCGAACCGCATCGTGCGCGGCCTGGTGCTCGAGGACGACCGTCGCCGCCAGAAGCTGGTGGACCTGATCGAGGTCTGGGACGAGGACGCGTGGAAGATCTACGACCCGCGCACGGCGCGGCCCGGCGCCCCCCGGGACTTCGTGATCTGGCGCCGCGGTGACGTCTCGCTGCTGGACGTCGAAGGCGGCCGCGACTCGCAGGTGACGTTCTCGAT
Source organism: uncultured Klebsiella sp. (assembly GCA_964465455.1). GTDB lineage: Bacteria > Pseudomonadota > Gammaproteobacteria > Pseudomonadales > UBA5518 > UBA5518. The sequence goes on along the minus strand of CAYXJM010000084.1, from coordinate 5,057 downwards.
CCTGCGCAGCTATCGCCCGGCGCGCGACATCGCGCTGGCCAACGCGGTCGACAACCGCGCGGCGCTGATCGACTTCTCGATCTACTCGCTGCCGATCGAGGAGCAGAACGCGTTCAAGACCATCCTGCTGGTGCCGATCGGCACGCTGGTGGTGGCGATCTTCCGCATCCTGATCGGCCTGCGCACCTCGGGCACGTTCATGCCGATCCTGATCGCGCTGGCCTTCATCCAGACCACTCTGCTGTGGGGCCTGCTGCTGTTCCTGATCGTGGTCGGGGCGGGCCTCTTCATCCGCTTCCACCTCGCGCGGCTGAACCTGCTGCTGATCGGGCGGATATCCGCGGTGGTCACGGTGGTGATCGGGCTGATGTCCGGCATCAGCATCCTCAGCTACAAGCTCGGGCTGAACCAGATCCTCACGATCACCTTCTTCCCGATGATCATCCTGTCGTGGACGATCGAGCGGATGTCGATCCTGTGGGAGGAGGAAGGACCGAAGGAAGTCGCCATCCAGGGCGGCGGCAGCCTGCTGGTCGCAACGGCCGCCTACCTGCTGATGAGCAACAGCCTGGTGGCGCACCTGACCTTCAACTTCCCCGAGCTGCTGCTGGTGCAGCTGGCGCTGATCCTGCTGATCGGCCAGTACACGGGCTACCGCCTGACCGAGCTGAAGCGCTTCACGCCGCTGGTGGAGAACCGCTGAGATGCGCCTCGGCAACCCGTTCGCCGATCCGCGCCGGCTGCGCCAGATCGGGCTGCTCGGGATGAACGAGCGCAACTGGTTCATCGCGCGCTACAACAAGCGCGAGCTGTACCCGCTCGTGGACGACAAGCTGAAGACCAAGCTGCTGGCCGAGCAGCGCGGGCTCGCCGTGCCGAAGCTCTACGGCGTGGTGCGCGAGCAGCACGAGGTCGAGACCATCGGCGAGCTGCTGGGCACGGTCGACAGTTTCGTGATCAAGCCGAGCCGCGGCAGCGGCGGCAAGGGCATCAAGGTCATCGTGGGCAAGCGCGACGACGTGTTCATCAAGTCGAGCGGCGAGGAGGTCACGCACCTCGACATCACGCGGCACGTTTCGAACATCCTCAGCGGCCTCTACAGCCTCGGTGGCAAGCCCGACGTGGCGATGATCGAGGCGCTGGTCGAGATGGATCCGCAGTTCAACGGGCTGAGCTACGAGGGCATTCCGGACATCCGCATCATCGTCTTCATGGGCTATCCCGTCATGTCGATGATGCGCCTCGCGACACACGCCTCCGACGGCAAGGCCAACCTGCACCAGGGCGCGGTGGGGGTGGGGCTCGACCTCGCGAGCGGCCGGTCGCTGTTCGCGGTGCAGTACAACCGCCCGCTCAAGCTGCACCCCGACACCGGCCTGCCGCTGAACACGCTGACCATTCCGCACTGGCACGAGCTGATGTGCCTCGGCGCGAGCTGCCACGACATCACCGGCCTCGGCTATCTCGGCGCGGACATCGTGATGGACCGCAACCGCGGCCCGCTGATCATGGAGCTGAACGCGCGCCCCGGGCTCGCGATCCAGATCGCGAACAACACCGGGCTGTCGCCGCGCATCCGCCGCATCGCGCGCGAGGCGGCGGAGCACCCGCAGCGCCCCGTCGAGGAGCGTGTGCAATTCAGCATGCGGGCCTTCGGCACGGAACCGGCGCTGGCCGCAGCGGTCTGACTCGTCGGATGGCGCGCACCGCGCGCCGTCTCCAATTCACCATCGCGACGGAGACCACGCGCATGAAACGCCAGTTGCTCCCGCTGCTCGTCGCCGCCAGCTTCCAGCTTCCGGCCACCACCCTGCTCGCCGGGGACGCGCCGCCCGCGCCCGCCGCGGCAACCGCCACACCCGCGGCCGCGGCCGGCAAGGCCGAGAACTGCATACCGTTGCAGAGCATCGAGAGCACGAAGGTGCTGGACGACCGGACGATACTGTTCGAGATGCGCAACGGCGACACCCTCGTCAACCGGCTGCCGCACCGCTGTGCGGGGCTCGGCTTCGAGAAGAGCTTCGGCTACAAGACCAGCATCACCCAGCTGTGCAGCCAGGACATCATCTGGGTGCTCACCCACATGGGATCGGGGCTGGAACGCGGAGCCAGCTGCGGACTCGGCAAGTTCGAGCCCTATGTCGCCCCCGCCGCCGACGAGGCGGACAAGAACAAGGACAAGGCGGAACCGAAGTAGGTCCGCCTGCAACGGGTCCGGCTTCCGTAGGTTCGGCTTCAGCCGGACAATTGCCCGCCTGAAAGCGGATCGGCGCACTGCCGCATCAGCGACCGTCGCCGACGAAGGGATTCGTGCGCCGCTCCTGCCCGAAGGTCGAGCGCGGGCCGTGCCCGGGGATGAAGGTGACGTCGTCACCGAGAGGCCACAGCCGCGTGCGGATTGAATCGATCAGCTGCTGATGGTCGCCGCCGGGCAGGTCCGTGCGCCCCACGGACCCGGCAAACAGCACGTCGCCCACGATCGCGAGGCGCTGCTCCGCGCTGAAGAACACCACGTGCCCCGGGGTGTGGCCCGGGCAGTGCAGCACCTGCAGTTCGCATTCCCCCACCTGCACCGTGTCGCCGTGCTCGAGCCAGCGGTCGGGCGTGAAGCGCTCGGCCACGGCGAAGCCGAACATCCGGCTCTGCTCGGGCAGGCCCTCGATCCAGAACTCGTCGCCGCGCTGCGGCCCCTCGATCGGCACGCCACTCTCGCGCGCCAGTTCGGCAGTCGCGCCGGCGTGGTCGATGTGCGCGTGCGTGAGCAGTATCTTGCCGAGGCGCGCGCCGGCCTTCTGCAGCACGCTGCGGATGCGGTGCAGGTCGCCGCCGGGATCCACCACCGCCGCGATGCGCGTGTTCTCGCACACGACGACCGAGCAGTTCTGCTCGAACGGCGTGACCGGCGTGACGTAGACCTTGAGCGGCATGGCGGCAGATCTCCCCTTGCTGACGAGCGGCGCAGCATAGCAGCAAGCCGTGCCGCCGCCCACGCCGCGGCCGAGCATTGACGCGCCCGTCGGCCGCTTCCTATATTTGCGACGCACGTGCCGGCATGCAGTAGGGACGGCACCCGCTCCCGATTCGGATCACAACGAAAACACGATAAGGGGAATCTGCATGAGGCATCCTGCCCTGAGCCGCGCGCTCGCCGGTTTCGCCGCCTGGGTCGCGCTGCTTCCCGGCCCGGCCTGCGCGCAGCTGGAGGAAATCATCGTGACGGCGCAGAAGCGCGCGGAATCCGCGCAGGACGTGCCGATCGCGGTCACCGCCTTCGACGAAGGCGCGCTGAAGGCGCAGCAGATCGCCACGTTCGGCGACATGCGCTTCGCGGCGCCGAACGTGTCCTACGCGAAGGGCAACTTCACCAGCAACAACTTCGCGATTCGCGGCATCGGCACCGCGCTGGTGGCCGCCGGTTCGGACGACGGCGTCGGCATCCACGTGAACGAGGTGCCCATCCTGTTCCCGCGCCTGTTCGAGACCGAGTACTACGACGTCGAGCAGGTCGCGATACTGCGCGGACCGCAGGGCACGCTGTACGGGCGCAACTCCACGGGCGGCGCGGTCAACATGATCACGAGGACCGCGGAAACCGGGCTGCTCGGCGGCCACCTCGAGGGCCAGTACGGCAACTACGAGCACGCGCAGCTCGAGGGCGCGCTGAACCTGCCGCTCGGCGAGCGCTTCGCGGCGCGCATCGCCGGCATCACGCTGAAGCGCGACGGCTACACGGAGAACGTCCACACCGGCGACGACGTGGACGACCGCGACCAGTACTCGGTGCGCGCGTCGCTGCGCTGGGCCCCGAGCGACGAGACCACCGTCGACCTGATGGCCTCGTATTTCGAGGAGGACAGCAGCCGCACGCGCAGCCAGAAGCAGATGTGCCACAACGACCCGAGCGCGCTGCTCGGCTGCCTGCCGGACCGGCTCGCCTACGAGACCGTGAACCCGCTGGCGCAGCTCACCGGGCTGCTGCCAAGTCGCCTCAGCGCGTTCGCGCCGACGCCGGCGCTCACCAACGAGCCGAGCGAAAACCCGCACGACCTGCGCAAGGTCAACATGGACTTCGCACCGGTCTACGAGGCCGACGAGACGCTGCTCACGCTTCGCCTCGAGCACGAGTTCGATCGCTACAGCTTCGTTGCGCTGGCAGGCTACCAGGACACCTCGGTGTTGTCGCAGCAGGACTACAACAACAACGTCAGCGGCACCGTCTCGCCCTCGCCGCTGCTGAAGTCCGTCTTCCCGATCACCTGGGCCACCTATTTCGCCGACGGCTGCCTGCCGATCTCCGCCCCCTCGGCGAGCGGCAACGGCATTGTCGGCGGGCACGTCGGCGGCTGCAGCAACTCGCTGGACAGCTACGACCAGTCCAACCAGGAGACCGACCAGAGCAGTTTCGAGGTACACATCGCATCCAATTACGACGGGCCGCTCAACTTCTTCGCGGGTGCGTTCTACATGGAGGCCGACACGTTCAACGAGTACTACGTTATCGCCTCCGGGCTCGACTATTTCAGCGTGGTGTATCCGGCCGTGGCCGGCGCTTTCCTCGGCACCCCGGGGCTGCGCGACGGCCTCGCCTACACCGCGCCGAACTACGTCAACCGCGTCAACTCCTACGAGCTCGAATCGAGCGCGCTGTTCGGCGAGGCCTACTACCAGCTGCGCGACGACCTGAAGCTCACGCTCGGCCTGCGCTACACGGTCGACGAAAAGCGCATCGACGACGTGCAGTACCTCTACAACTCGTTCGTTCCCTTCGGCTTCGACGGCACGATCACCGGCCCCGGCGGCCAGCCGCTCGGGCGCGTCGACGACGAGAAGTGGGAGGAGACCACGGGGCGCGCGGTGCTGGACTGGAGTCCGGAGACCGGCTTCACCGACGCCACGCTGCTATACGCCTCCTACGCGCGCGGCTACAAGGGCGGCGGCTTCAACCCGCCCGTCGACCGCGCGCTGTTTCCCGACACCGCGGCCACCTACGAGCCGGAGTATGTCGACGCCTTCGAGATCGGCGCCAAGAACACGCTGTTCGACAACACCCTGCAGGC
>CAYXJM010000083.1:0-9063 GCA_964465455.1 uncultured Klebsiella sp. | reverse complement strand
GCCGCTATTCCGGCACCGCGCCGATGACGCGCACGAGGCTGAACGACATGGTCGTGGATCGCAACGGCCGTGCCTGGGTCAGCAGTTTCGGATTCGACTACGAGCGCGGCGAAGCCCCGCGATCGACCAACCTCGTCTGCATCGACCCCGGCGGCCACGCGTACATCGCCGCCGAGGACGTCTGGTGCCCGAACGGCATGGCCATCGACGCGGCCGGCGAGATCCTGTTCGTCGGCCAGAGCGCCGCAGCGGATGTGCTGGAATTCGACATCGGCGCCAACGGCGTGCTGAAGAACCGCCGCGTCTTCGGCAGGTTGCCGGAGAATGCCGTCGCCGACGGCATCTGCGTGGACGCCGACCAGGCGCTGTGGATCGCCTCGCCGACCACGCGCGAGTTCCTGCGCATGGAGCGCGGCGGTGCCATCACCCACCGCGTGCCGACCGGCGAGCGCATCGCGATCGCCTGCGTGCTGGGCGGGCCCGGGCGGCGCACGCTCTATGGCGTCACCGCCGCGACGATGAGCCTGCACGCCGCGCACGGCACGCGCCAGGGCCGCATCGGGCAGCTCGCGGCGCCGGTGCCCGGCGCGGGCGTGCCGTGATGGGCGACACCTCGAAGCGCTGGATCGGCGCGCAGGAACTCTACGAGGACTCGCTGCGACTCGCGCTCGCGGTGCTCGACAGCGGCTATGCGCCGACCCTGGTGATCGGCCTGTGGCGCGGCGGCGCGCCGGTGGCGATCACCGTGCACGAGACGCTCGCCTACCTCGGCGTGCACGCCGAGCACCTGCCGCTGCGCACGACGCTGTACACGGGCATCGATGCGCGCGCGCCGCGCATCCGCATCCACGGCATCGAGGCGCTCGCGGCTGCCGGCTTCGACTGCGCCCGCGTGCTGATCGTCGACGACGTGTTCGACACCGGCCTCACGCTGGAGCAGACGCTCGATGCGCTGCGCGTGCTGCCCGCGACGCACGCCGCGGAGATCCGCATCGCCACCGTGTGGTGGAAGCCCTCGCGCAACTGCACCGGCATCACGCCGCACTACTGGCTGCACCAGACCGAGCGGTGGCTGGTATTCCCGCACGAGCTCTGCGGCCTCGCCGCCGCCGAGATCCTGCGCGCCAAGCCCGGCGCCGCGGTTCTGGCCGCGCGACTCGCGGCGCAAGCCTGAGCGCCATGCACGCCGTCCCCGACGCGGAGCTGGTGCGTCACCTGCTCCGCGATCCGCCCGGGGCGCCGCCACCGGGCGGCCTCGACGGCTGGAAGGCCGCGCTGCACGCGCTGCGCCTCGCGTGGCCGGAACCGGCGAGCTGCGCCGTGATTGCGGGACTGCATGCGCCCTCGGTCGCTTTCGCCTTCGCCGCCGGCTACCAGTGCGCGATCGCGCGCCTGACCGGCAGCGATTCCGGCTTCGCGGCGCTCTGCGTGTCCGAGCGCGGGGGCAACCGCCCGCGCGACGTGCAGTGCCGCCTCGAAGACAGCGGCGACGGCTACCGGTTACACGGCGAGAAGAGCTACGTCACCGGCGCCACCCACGCCGACACGCTTTACGTGGCGGCGCGCAGCGGCGTCGATGCCCGCGGGCGGCCCCGGATCCGCCTCGCGCGCGTGGCCGCCGATGCACCCGGCGTGACGGTGCGGCGCCTGCCGGACCTCCCTTTCGTGCCGGAACTGCCGCACGCCGCGGTCGATTTCAGCGCGGTCGAGGTCGCCGCGTCCGCGGTGCTCCCGGGCGACGGCTACGAGCGCTACGTGAAACCCTTCCGCAGCATCGAGGACATCCACGTCGAGCTCGCGCTGCTCGGCCACCTGCTGCGCCAGACGCGCGCGACACCGGACAGCGACGCGCTGCAGGCGCGGTTGCTCGGCCAGGTCGCGCTGCTGCGCGCGCTGGCGGCCATGCCCCCCGAGGACGCCGCGACCCACCTGCTGCTCGCCGGCAACCGGCACGTGCTCGAGGAACTGCTGCGCGCGCTCGACGCGGCGTGGGCCGCGGGCAACCCCGGCTTCCACGCGCTGTGGCGGCGCGACCGCGCGCTGCTCGAAGTCGCGGGCACCGCGCGCCAGGCGCGCACCGAGAAGGCGTGGGAGCAACTGCGCCCCGTCGCGCCGGGGCCCGCGGGTCAGTGGCCGCGGGTGGCGCGCGACTGGTGGCAGCTGGGCTCGCCGCTGCGCCCCGCCGCGGAGGACGTCGCGCTGTTCGGCCGCGCGCTCGGCGAGTGGCGCGCGGCGCACCCCGGGGCGGCGCCGCGCGCGCTGGTGCTCGGCGTCACGCCGGAGCTCTACGCGCTGCCGTGGCCCGAGCCCGCGCGGGTGCTGGCGGTCGACCGCACGCCCGAGATGATCGCGCACATCTGGCCGGGCCCGGCCTCCCAGGTCGTGCGCGCCGACTGGCGCGAGCTGCCGCTGGCGGATGCCAGCGTGGACGTCGCGCTCTGCGACGGCGGGCTGCACCTGCTCGACCACCCGGAGGGGCAGTCGAGACTGGCGCGCGCGCTGGCGCGCGTGGTGGCGCCGGGGGGCCTGTTCGTCGTGCGCCTCTTCGTGCCGCCCGCCGCGCCCGAGAGCGAGGCCGAGGTGCTGGAAGCCCTGTTCGCGGGCCGCATTCCCGACCTCAACTGCCTCAAGCTGCGGCTCGGCATGGCCCTGCAGCAGACGCCGGCCGGCGGCGTCGCGCTGAACGCCGTGTGGCAGGCGCTGCGGCGTGCCGGCGGCGAGTGGCCGGCGCTGGCGCAGCGGCTCGGCTGGCCGCTGCCGCGGCTCGCGGTCATCGACGCCTACCGCGACTCGCCGGCGCGCTACCACTTCGTCACCGCCGAAGAGGCGACCGCCCTGTTCGCGGCGCACGGCTTCGCGCGCCAGTGGATCGCCGGCGGCAGCTACCCGATGGCCTCGCAGTGCCCCACGCTCGCGTTCCGTCGCGAGGGCGACGCCCGGGGCACGTCGCCGTGAGCGAGGCGGACCCCGCCGGTGCGGGCACGGCGACGCTGAACCGCCTGATCGACGGCTACCAGGGCACCGCGCTGCTCTATGCCGCGCTCGGCCTCGGCCTCTTCGAAAGGATGGAGGCGACGCCGGCCAGCGCCGCCGTGCTCGCCGGCGCGATCGGCGTGCCGGCCGATCGCCTGCACCGGCTGCTGCGCGCGCTGGCCGCGATCGGCGTCGTCGACGAGTTGCCCGACGGGCGCTTCGCGCCCGGCGCCGCCGCCCTGCTGCGCGCGGACTCCGGTTCCGGGCTCCGCGAGAAGGCGATCCTGGCGGTGGAACACTACTGGCCCGCGTGGGCGGCCTTCGAGCACTGCGTGCGCACCGAGCGCAGCGCCTTCGACGCGGTCTTCGGCACGACGCCCTGGGAATACCGGCGCGCGCATCCGCGCGTCGGCGAGAGCTTCGACGCCTGGCTGGCCGGCGAGACGCGCACGCATTGCGCCGCCGTGGTCGCGGCGCTCGACCTGCGGGGCGTGGCACGCGTGGCCGACATCGGCGGCGGCGGCGGTGCCCTGCTGCACGCGTTGCTCGAGGCGCACCCGCAGCTCGCGGGCGTGCTCTTCGACCAGCCGCACGTGATCCGCGCGGCCGCCGGCGCCTTCGGCGCGGCGATCGCCGCCGGGCGCCTCGAACTCGCGGGCGGAGACTTCTTCGCGGCCGTCCCGGTGCAGGCCGGGCTCTACCTGCTGAAGAGCGTGATCCACGACTGGGACGACGCCGGGAGCGTGCGGATCCTCCGCAACTGCCGCGCCGCGATGCCGCCCGGCGCACGCCTCGCGCTGATCGAGCGCGTGCTGCCCGCGCGCGCCCGCGACGACGCCGCGACGGTTCTGGTCGACGTGCAGATGATGGCGATCACCGGCGGGCGCGAGCGGCGTCTCGAGGAGTTCGCGGCGCTGCTCCGCGATGCCGGCCTCGCCCCGTCCGGCGTGACACGCACCGCCACGGGTTTCACGATCATCGAGGCGGTGGCCGGATGAACACGCCTCCCGGGACCGCGCGGGTGCTGGTGCTGCACGCCGAGGACGCGCCGCGCGCCGGCACGCCCGCGCTTGCGCCCTGCGAGCGTTACCGCCACCCGCGCCTGCGCATCGAGGAGCGCACGCCCGGCGCCCCCGGCCCCGGGCGGCTGCAGGTCCGGATGCTGCTCGCCGGCGTCTGCGGCACCGACCTGCACCTGCTGCAGACCGACCCCGCCAGCGGCTACGTTCGCACCTCCGCGCCGGCCTCGATCCCGGCCGGCGGGCGCGTGATCGGCCACGAGGGCGTCGGCCGCGTGCTGGCAGCGGGACAGGGCGTGACGATTCGTCCCGGGAGCCTGGTGGCCTTCGACTCGATCATCGCCTGCGGCGCCTGCGCGGTGTGCCGGCGCGGCCACCCGAACCAGTGTCCGCAGGCGCGGCTGCTCGGCATGGAGGCCGACGGCCTGTTCGGCACGGTCGTCGAACTGCCCGCGGCGCTCGCCCACGACGTGAGCGACTTCATCGCGGGCACGCACGACCTGCAGGCCGCCGCCTGCCTGGAGCCGGCGGGCTGCGCGCTGCTCGCCTGCGAGAATGCGCGCGTCGCGCCCGGCGAGCGCGTCGTGGTCTTCGGCGCCGGACCGATCGGCCTGTTCGCCGCCATGCTGTGCCGGCGCGCGCTGGGGGCCGCGCACGTCGCGGTGGTGGAGCCGCTGGCGCGCCGCCGCGCGCTGGCGGCCACGCACTGCGATGCGGTGTTCGGCAGCGCCGACGAGGCGCTGGCCGCGCTCGCGCCCTTCGACGTGCTGATCGAGGCATCGGGACACCTGGCGAACGTGGACCGCACCTTCACGCGCCTCGCGCCGAACGCCCGCGTCGTGCTGCTCGGACGCAGCGGCACGGCGCTGTCGATCCGCGCCGTGGACCACATGATCACCAACGCCATCGCCGTCAGCGGCTCGCGCGGTCACCTGGGCGGGGTGCTGCCGCGCGTGATGGCGCTGTACCGCGACGGCGTGCTGCCGCTCGCGGGCGCCGTCACCGGCGTGCTGTCGTCGCTCGACGAACTGGCGTCGGCGCTCGCCGAGCCGGACGCGATCGCGCGCGATCACTGCAAGCTGCTGGTGACGCTCGGCGACTGGTCGCCGTCGCGGTAGCTTCTCTGCACCTCCGCGAGCCGCGCCCACACCGCCGGCCGGTTGCTCACCCCCGACAGGAAGACCACGAAATCGCCCGGCCGGGCGAGCCGCAGCAGCGCTTCCAGCACGTCGAGTTCCAGTTCCACGACCTCGATGCACCGCTCGGGCACGCCGCAGTCGCGCAGCGTGTCGGCGAGTACCCGCGGCACGTGGTCGTGCCCGTTGTTCACGTTGCGCTGGTAGTTGTAGCAGATGTAGTGATCGAAGTGCCCGGCGGCGGAGCGCGCGTTCCCCGCGACGTCCGGCACCGGGTTGTGGCCCGGCGCGGACAGCGCGAGGATGCGCCGCCCGCCCACCGGCACGCGGTCGGTGAACTCGCACAGCCGCGCGATGCCTTCGGGGTTGTGCGCGAAGTCGAGCAGCAGGCGGTACGGCAACCCGTCGACGAAGTTGAGCCTGCCGGGCGTCGTGTCGAAGCCCATGCGAAAACCGGCGAGCCCTGCGCGGATCGCCGTCGGATCCACGCCGGCGAGATGGCAGGCCGCCGCCGCGTGCAGCGCATTCGCCACGTTGTAGCGCACCAGCGCCCCGAAGGTCGCCGGGATCTCCGTCGCCGGCAACAGCGGCACGCGCCGGCCCGCGTCGTGCAGCACCAGCCACTCGCTGCCGGCCACGTCCTCGAGCACCGCGAAGCAGTCGGCCCGCGCGTGCGCACCGGCCAGTTCCGCCGCGGAGCGTCGCAGCGACACCAGGCACAGGCGGCGCGCGCCGAGCCCCGGCGCCATCGCGAGGCACAGCGCGTCGTCGGCGTTCAGCACCGCGGCGGCGCTCGCGCGCTCGACGACGCGCCGCTTCAGCGCCGCCATCTGCTCGAGGGTCTCGATGCCGCGCTCGCCAAGGTGATCCGCGCTGACGTTCAGGCACATCGCCACGTCGCAGCGGTCGTAGCCGATGCCAGCGGTCAGCACGCCGCCGCGCGCGGTCTCGAGCGACGCGGCCCCGAGCCGCGGGTGCTCGAGCAGGCGGTAGTGGCCGGCAAGCCCCGCGCTGTCCCCGCTCACGAGCGGCTCGTCGTCGAGGTACACGCCGTCGGTGCAGGCGAGTCCCGTCGTGAATCCGGCCGCGCGCAGCACCGCCGCCACCATGCGGCTCGTCGTCGTCTTGCCGTTGGTGCCGGTGGTCGCGACGAGGGGCACGCGCGCGGGCGTGCCCGGCGGGAACAGCCAGGCGAGGAACGCGTCCGCCGCCGCAGCCAGCAGCAGCGACCCGGGCGGGAGCAAGCCGTCGAGTTCGGGCGCGACGTCGAGCTCGACGAAGGCCGCGCCGCCGTCCCCGGGGGCGCACGCAACATCGCGACTGCGCAGCGTGAGCACGAACAGTCCGACGTCGATCGCGGCGGCCACCCGGGCGGCGGCCTCGAGCAGCGCCGGATGCGCCCGCGCCGTCACCACCGTGGTGCGGCCGGGCTCGCCGGCCAGCACCGCGAGCGGCCTGCCGTTGGCGACGAGCACGCGCCAGGCCTCGCCCTCGACCCACGCCTCGGGCTGCACCCGCCGCCCCGCGACACGGAGCCTCGCCCACTCCGGCTCCAGTTCCGGCGCATTGCGGATGACGCGCGGCGGCGCGTCGCCTCGCTCGCGCAGCAGCGGGCGCAACACCAGCGGGTAGCCGATGCGCGCCGCGGCGCGCTGCGCCCGCCCGAGCGTCGTGCAACTGCCGCCGTCGTCCTGCCGCGGCACCGGCAGTCCCAGCCGCGCCAGCAGGCCGAGGACCCGGGTCCGCTCGCGCAGCAGCGGCGCGAAGGCATTCGAGCGATCGACGCAGAACGTGCCGTCGACGATGTGCTGGTGGCGCCCGTGCCCGAGCTTCAGCAGGCCGTTCGGACGGATGCGGAAGCTGCCGCCCGGCGCCGCGAACGGATAGCGGTCCATCTTCAGGACGGGCACGTCGGCCCGGCTCGCCGCCGCGATCAGCGCCGCGGTGTCTGCCGGCAGCGCGAGCGGCCGGGCGAAGGCCAGGAAGGCCGCGACGCGCTCGGCCAACGGCGCTTCCTCCCCGGCCTCGGGCGCGGCATCCGGGTCAGGCACGGGCATGCCGGCCTCGAGCGCACTCCAGCACGCGCCGACGCAGGCGAGCGCGAGCGCGCCCGCCTGCACGCCCACTTCGAGTGCCTCGAACCCGGCCAGCGCGACGACGCGCTGCGCATCGCCCTCCGCGAGGACGCCGGCATACGCCACGCGGTGACCGGCGGCGCGCTGCAGCGCCAGCATGGCCTGCGCCCAGCCGTGGGCGAACAGCGCGCCGGGCCCGCAGTCCGGCGGTGGCGCGAAGTCCGCCGCATCGGCCGGCACGCCGGCCGCGGCGAGCGCGCTCGGGAGCGCAGCCGCGAGCCGGGTGCCCAGCGCGGCCAGCGAGTCCAGCTCCCGCAGGTCGAATTCGAACTCGCGGTATGCGAGCGGCGTGCCCGCGTACGGGTTGAAACCGATGTAGAGGCGGCTGTCGCCCAGCCTCACGGAATTCCCGCGAGCTTGTGCAGCTGCAGGCTCAGCCGCCACTGCGGGTGCCGCAGGCAGTAGTCGACGGTCGCGGCGAGGTTGCGCTCGTAGTCGAGCCCGTCCATCGGCTGCAGGTAGAAATCGTGGAAACCGAGATGCGCGAAGCGTTCGGGCGGCGCATCCGGCTGCGGATACACCAGCTTGAGCTCGTCGCCCGCGTGCAGCACGAGCGGCGCGCCGGCCTTCGGCGAGACGCACAGCCAGTCGATGCCGGCGGGCGCGGGCTGCGTGCCGTTGGTCTCGACCGCGATCTCCATGCCCCAGGCGTGGACGGCGTGGATCAGCGGCTCGTCGAGCTGCAGCAGCGGTTCGCCGCCCGTGAAGACCACCAGCGGCCGCCCGCGCGGCACGCCCTCGCGCGGCCACGCGGCCGCGATGCGCGCGGCCAGCGTCGCGGCGTCGGCGAAGCGCCCGCCGCCGGGGCCGTCGGTGCCGACGAAGTCGGTGTCGCAGAACCGGCACACCGCCTTGTCGCGGTGCTTCTCGCGTCCCGACCACAGGTTGCAGCCGGTGAAACGGCAGAACACCGCGGGGCGACCGGCGTTCGCGCCCTCGCCCTGCAGCGTGTAGAAGATTTCCTTGACCGCGTAGCTCATGGCGACTGCCCCGGCAGCGCCGGGCCCTCCTCGCCCCAGTGCAGGATCGCGCCCTCGAGCGGCGTGGCGTAGAGATCGATGCGATCCAGCGCCGGCAGCGCCGCGCCGACGCGCGCGCGCATCCACCCGAGCAGTGCCGGCAACCCGCCGTCGGTGCCGGTGCTCTCGTTCAGCGCGTGGTGGTCGAGCTCGCGGAACACCGGCGTGAAGGCCTCGCGCACGTCGCCGTAGTCGATGGTCCAGCCGCGCACCGCGTCGAGCGGCGCGGTGAGGTGCAGGCGCGTGATGTAGCTGTGACCGTGCAGGCGCCGGCGCGCGTCACCGGGCGCGGCGGCGTGCAACTGCACCGCGCTCTCGAAACGCTGCTCCTTCCAGATGCGGAAGTGACGTCCGTCGTAGTGGCAGCCGGCCGTGACGGTTTCGTACACGGTGACCCAGGACAGCTCGGGCAGCGCGCCGACGAGGCGCTGCCAGATCCAGCGCGCCAGCATCTCGCTGGTGGGATTCTCCAGCCCCGCGATGTCGTTCAGGCAGGCGTGGTGCAGCAGGTCGTGCAGCGGCTGCCACAGTTCGCCGAGGCGGTCGAAGTCGATGCCCATGTCGGCGGCCGCGAGGTCCTGGTTCACGTGCAGGATCACCTCGAAACCGTGACCGTGCATGCGCCCGCAGGGATGCCCGGGCGCCACGCAGGGCAGGCGGTGCGCGGCCTCGAAACGGAAGCGCCGCCACAGGTGCGCACGGTTCAGGCCGTCGATGTCCACGCCCTGGTGCCGCGTGCTCTGCACGCTCACCGTGTCCGGCGCGGCATCGCCGAGCCGCT
>CAYXJM010000082.1:0-9123 GCA_964465455.1 uncultured Klebsiella sp. | reverse complement strand
GCGCTGTGCCAGGCGCGATAAACGGGAGCTAAAGCTTCGGTGCCTCGGCGAAGCCGAGTGCCGCGGCGTCCTTGGCCGACAGCACCGGGGGCTGGCCGTCGACGAGGGGCCAGCGGATGCCGATCGTGGGGTCGTCCCAGCGCAGCGACACCTCGTGCTCGGGGGCGTAGAAGTCGGTGCACTTGTAGACGAACTCGGCCGCGTCCGAGGTGACGTAGAAGCCGTGCGCGAAGCCCGGCGGGATCCACATCATGCGGTGGTTCGCGGCGGAGAGCAGGGCGCCGGTCCACTGCCCGAGCGTCGGCGAATCGCGGCGCATGTCGACGGCGACGTCGAAGACCTCGCCCGCGACCACGCGCACGAGCTTGCCCTGGACCTGGCGGGTCTGGTAGTGCAGCCCGCGCAGGATGCCGCGCGCGGACTTGCTGTGGTTGTCCTGCACGAAATCCACGGGCAGCCCGAGGCGCGCGAACTCGCGCTGGTTCCAGCTCTCGAAGAAGAAGCCGCGCGCGTCGCCGAAGACGCGCGGCTCCAGCACCAGCACGTCGGGCAGGGCGGTGGTGATGATCTCCATCAGGCCGGGCTCCCCTCGTTCGCGATGCGCTCCAGGTACAGCCCGTAGCCGCTCTTGCGCAGCGGGTGCGCCAGTGCCAGCAGCTGCTCGCGGCTGATGAAGCCCATGCGGTAGGCGATCTCCTCCGGGCAGCTGATCTTCAGCCCCTGGCGTTCCTCGACCACGCGGATGAAGTTCGAGGCGTCGAGCAGCGAGTTGTGGGTGCCGGTGTCGAGCCAGGCCGCGCCGCGGGTCAGCGTCTCGACGCGCAGCTTCCCGCGCTGCAGGTAGATGCGGTTGACGTCGGTGATCTCGAGCTCGCCGCGCGCCGAGGGGCGGATCGACTTCGCGATGGAGACCACGTCGTTGTCGTAGAAGTACAGCCCGGTCACGGCGTAGTGCGACCGCGGGTGTTCCGGCTTCTCCTCGATGTCGACGGCGCGGTTCTGCGCGTCGAAGCTGACCACGCCGTAGCGCTCGGGATCCTGCACGTAGTAGGCGAACACGGTGGCGCCGTCGGTCTCGAGCGCTGCGGACTGCAGCTTCCGGCTGAGCCCTCCGCCGTAGAAGATGTTGTCGCCCAGCACCAGGCAGACCGGCCGCTCGCCCACGAAGGACTCGCCGATCAGGAAGGCCTGCGCCAGGCCGCCGGGCTCGGGCTGCACGGCGTAGGACAGCGCGAGCCCCCACTGCGAGCCGTCGCCGAGCAGTTCGCGGAAGGCGTCCTGGTCGCGCGGCGTGGTGATGATCAGGACCTCGCGGATGCCGGCGAGCATCAGCGTCGCCAGCGGGTAGTAGATCATCGGCTTGTCGTAGACCGGCATCAGCTGCTTGCTGACCGAGCTGGTGAGCGGGTGCAGCCGCGTGCCGCTGCCGCCCGCCAGCACGATGCCGCGGTAACTGGTCTGTCGCATGAACCCGGGTCCTTCCCCTGTGGCGCAGGCGCACAGTATAGAGGAGGCGGACGATTACGATTCCTCCAGCAAGCTCCCGCGGCATGGATTTTCGGGGGGGCGCTCAGTAGAATCCGCCCCTTTGTGCGCCGGCAGGCGCCGGCACGCGCGCTCGACCCGGTGTCCGCGAGAGGTTCTTGATGGAAGCCCTGAACCCGGCACGGTTGCCCCTCGACCGTCATCCGGAAGCCCTGACGCTGCAGGACCTGGAACCGGTCCGGCCGCTGCGCATCTGCCTGCTCGGCTACCGCAGCCACCCCTACGGCGGCGGCCAGGGCGTGTACCTGCGCTACCTCAGCAAGGCGCTGCTCGAGCTCGGCCACCAGGTCGACGTGATTTCCGGGCCGCCCTATCCGCATCTCGAGCCCGGCGTGCGCCTGGTCGAGATGCCCAGCATGAACCTCTACGAGACCGGGCTGCTCTCGCTGCGCCCGCGCCACCTGCGCTCGCTCAGCAACATCATCGAGTGGCTGAGCAAGCTCACCGGCGGCTTCGCCGAGCCGCAGGCCTTCGGCCGCCGTGCCTTCAAGTACCTGCGCGCGCATCGCGGCGACTACGACATCGTGCACGACAACCAGAGCCTCAGCTACGGCATGCTGGCGCTGCAGCGCGAGGGCATCCCGCTCGTCACCACGATCCACCACCCGATCACCAGCGACCTGCGCCTCGCGCTCGCCGCCTGCCGCTGGTGGTGGCCGCGGCTGCTGACGCGCCGCTGGCACTCGTTCCTCGGCATGCAGAAGCGCGTGGCGCGCCGCCTGCGTCACGTGGTGACCGTGTCGGAGTGCTCGCGCCGCGACATCTCGCGCGACTTCGAGCTGCCGGCGGAGCGGCTGGTGCTGGTGCCGAACGGCGTGGACACCGAGGTGTTCTCGCCCGACCCGGCGGTGGCGCGCAAGCCGCTGCAACTGATGGCCACCGCCTCGGCCGACCAGCCGCTGAAGGGGCTGGCGGTGTTGCTGACGGCCCTTGCCGAACTGCTGCCCGCGCATCCCGGCCTGCGGCTGCTGGTCGTGGGCAGGCCGCGCCCCGGCGGCGACACCGAGAAACTGATCGCGCGGCTCGATCTCGGCGCACACATCGACTTCGTCAGCGGCATCAGCACCGAGGCGCTGGTGCGGCTTTATCGCGAGGCCACGCTGGTCGTGGTGCCCTCGCTGTACGAGGGCTTCGGCCTGCCGGCCTCGGAGGCGATGGCCTGCGGCGCCGCGGTGGTCTCTTCCGACGGCGGCGCGCTGCCCGAGGTGGTGGGCGATGCCGGCGTGCTGGTGCCCGCGGGCGTCGCCGCGGCGCTCGCCCGGGCCATCGCGGGGCTGCTCGCCGACCCGGCGCGGCGCGCCGCGCTGGGGCAGCGTGCCCGGGCGCGCATGCTGGAGCGCTTCTGCTGGCGCCGCGCCGCGCGGCAGATGACGCGTTACTACGAACAGGTGCTCGCGGACGATGGAAACCGTCAGGCTTGACTACGTGCCGCTGCGCCGCGGCGACCGCGTGCTCGACCTCGGCTGCGGCGAGGGGCGGCACGCGATCGCGGCGTGGTTGCGGGCCGAGGTCCACTGCGTCGGCATCGACCTCAGCCTGCGCGACGTGACGGCGGCCGCCGCGAAGGCGCGCCCCTTCGCCGACGCTCGTCCCGCCACGGCGCAGCGCAGCCTGGCCTTCGGCGTCGGCGACGCGCTGCGCCTGCCGTTCGCGGAGCACTGCTTCGACGTGGTGATCTGCTCCGAGGTGCTGGAGCACATCGGGCCGTACCGCGAGGTGCTCGCCGAGATCCGGCGCGTGCTGAAGCCGGGCGGCGCGCTGGTCGCCAGCGTGCCGCGCTACTGGCCCGAGCGCATCTGCTGGGCGCTCTCCGACGCCTACCACGCCAACGAGGGCGGGCACATCCGCATCTTCCGTGCCGCGCGGCTGAACCGCGACATCGAGGCGCTCGGCTTCCGCCGCTACCGCCGGCACTGGGCGCACGCGCTGCACGCGCCGTTCTGGTGGCTCAAGTGCCTGTTGTGGGAGCGCCAGGACGAGTCGCGGCTCGTCGCGCTGTACCACCGCCTGCTGGTGTGGGACCTGATGCAGCGCCCGCGCCTCACGCGCTGGCTGGAGGCGCTGCTGAACCCGGTGCTGGGCAAGAGCGTGGTCATGTATTTCGAGAAGGCCCCCGTCCCATGAGCGAGCTCTATCTCAGCAAGGGTCTCTACCCGGCGGAGTTCCTGCGCCCCAGCGTGGATTTCATCCTCGCGACCCAGCAGGCCGACGGCTGCATCCCCTGGTTCCCGGGCGGCCACGCCGACCCGTGGGATCACGTCGAGGCCGCGATGGGCCTCGACATCGCCGGCGAGCACGCCGCTGCCGCGCGCGCCTACCGCTGGCTGGCGCGGAACCAGCTGCCGGACGGCTCGTGGTGGGCCAGCTACAAGGACGGCGAGCCGCTGGAGAGCGGGCGTCGCGAGACCAATTTCGTCGCCTACATCGCCACCGGCCTGTGGCACCACTACCTCGTGAGCCGCGACCGCGACCTGCTCGAGGAGCTGTGGCCCACGGTGGAGCGCGCGATCGAATTCGTGCTGTCGCAGCAGAGCGCGCACGGCGAGGTGTGCTGGGCCGTCGATGCCGACGGCAGCACCATGGACGACGCGCTGGTCACCGGCTGCAGCTCGATCCACAAGAGCCTGGAGTGCGCGATCAACATCGCGCACACGCTGTACCGCGCCTGCCCGCGCTGGGCCGAGGCGCGCTGGCGCCTCGGCGAGGCGCTGCGCCACCGCCCCGAGCGCTTCGACCGCACCTGGGAGAGCAAGGCGCGCTTCTCGATGGACTGGTTCTACCCGGTGCTCGGCGGCGTGCTGCCCCGCCCGCAGGCGAAGGCGCGGCTCGCGGGACGCTGGGACACGTTCGTGAAGGAAGGCATGGGCTGTCGCTGCGTCTCCGACGAGCCGTGGGTCACGGTGGCGGAGTCCTGCGAACTCACGATGGCGCTGCTCGGCGCCGGTGACCACGCGCGGGCCGCGAAGCTGTTCAGCTGGCTGCACCAATGGCGCGACCACGACGGCGCGTACTGGACCGGCTACCAGTGGGTCGAGGACCTGCTCTGGCCGGAGGAGAAGCCCACCTGGACCGCCGGCGCGATCCTGCTCGCGGCCGATGCGCTGACCGAGCACACCGCCGCGAGCCGCCTGCTCACCGAGGTGCGCCTAATCGATTCGCCGCAGGAGGCCAAGCGTCTCAACGCGCGGCAGTTCTTCGTACAGCCCTGAGGCCAGCGCCAGCCGGTAGATCGTGTACGGCGCCTGGCCGCCGTCGGCGGGATCGGGAAAGATGTCGTGGATTGCGAGCAGGCCGCCGGGCACGAGGTGGCCGCTCCAGCCGCGGTAATCCGCCAGCGCGGCCTCCATGCTGTGTCCGCCGTCGATGAACACCAGCGCGAGCGGCGTGCGCCACGCGCGCGCTGCCACCCGTGTCGGCGCCACCACCGGCACCACGGTGTCTTCCAGTCCCGCGCGGCGCATCGTGGCGCGGAACTCGCGGAAGCTGTCCATCAGTCCCGCCGCGCCGTCGTAGAGCGCCGGGTCGTGGTATTCCTCCCCGAGCTGGTGCTCCTCGGAGCCGCGGTGGTGATCCACCGCGAACAGCACGCCGCCGGCCTTCTTCACGGCCGCCCCCAGGTACACCGTGGACTTGCCGCAGTAGCTGCCGATCTCGAGGCAGGGGCCGAGCGGCGCGCACGCGAGCGCGGCGCGGTACAGCGCGGCGCCCTCGTCGGGATGCAGGAAACCCTTGACGCTGTCGATGTCGAGCGGGAGTTCGATGTCCATGCGGGCGGTCCGGTGGCTGGGTCGGGAGCGGCGGCACCTTAACCCCGACGGCGGCGCGCTGGCAAATGGGCTGTATATACTGCGCCGGGTACAGATCCTCGCGAGACCGGAGCCGGCTGGGCGATGACGCTTCCTTTCGACACGCACGTGCTCGTGGTCGACGACTTCGAGAGCATGCGCCGCATCCTGAAGCAGGTGCTGCACGACATCGGCTTTCGCCACATCACGCTGGCCGACGACGGCACCACGGCGCTCGCGCTGCTGCGCCAGGGCGGCTTCGGGCTGCTCGTGACCGACTGGAACATGCCGCAGATGGACGGGCTCGAGCTCGTCAGGGCCGTGCGCGCCGACGCGCGGCTGCAATCCCTGCCTATCCTGATGGTGTCGGCGGAGGCCAAGCGCGAGCAGATCATCGCGGCGGCCCGCGCCGGCGTGAACGACTACATCGTCAAGCCGTTCATGGCGGAGACGCTGCGCCTCAAGGTGGAGAGGATGCTCGCCGCGGCGGCGGCGCAAACGCCCTGAACGTCGCCGCGCCTCAGCCGGCGCTGCTCGCGGTCACCGGCTTCGGCTCCACCAGCCAGCGGTTCAGCGCGTGCACGTCCTCGGGGCTCAGCATGCCCGCCTGCTTGCGCAGGCGCAGCAGGTGCACGACGTAGTCGTAACGGCTGTTGGCGTAGTCGCGGATCGCGGTGTAGAGCACCTGCTGCGCGTTCAGCACGTCGACGACGTTGCGCGTGCCGACCTCGTAGCCCGCCGTCGTGGCGTCGAGGGCACTCTGCGCCGAGACGATCGCCTGCTTGCGCGCCTTGACGCGCTGCACGTCGGTCACCACGCCGAGGTGGAGCGAGCGCGTGAACTGGATCGTGTCGCGCATCACGCTGGTGTGCGTCTCGCGAGCCGCGATGTAGTTCTCGTAGGACTGGCGGCGCTGCGAGCTGACGCCGCCGCCGGCGTACAGCGGCATGCTCATCGTGATCATGAAGCTGTTGCCTTCCGTGTCGACCGACGTCGGATAGGTGGCGCGTCCGACGTTGTCGAGGTTGTCGCCGTCGGTCGAGGTGTCGAGCAGGTTGACCTGGCCGGTGATCTTCGGCAGGTGCTGCGCGCGGCTCGCCTGCGAATTCTGCAGCGCGGCCTCGGCGGCGTAGTTCGCGACCTTGAGGCCCAGGTTGCCGTCCATCGCGAGCTTCACCCACTCCTCGGCCGTGCCGGGCTGCGGATCGATCACCGGGAATTCCTCGCCCAGCAGCCACAGGTTCGAGTGCGGCTTTCCGGTCAGCACCGACAGCGCCTCGTAGGCGACGCCGAGGTTGCCCTCGTCGGTGAGGCGGTTGACCACCGCGAGGTCGTAGGCCGCGCGCGCCTCGTGCACGTCGGTGATCGCGATCAGCCCGACCTCGAAGCGCTGCTGCGTCTGCTCGAGCTGGCGCTGGTAGGCGGCCTCGGCGGCCTGGCTCGACTTCAGGTTGTCGATCGCGCGCAGCACCAGCACGTAGGCTTCCACGGTGCGCACGATCAGCTCCTGCTGGTCGGCGGCGAACTGCGCCTCGGCCTGTTTCGTGAGCTCCTTGCCCTGCTTGAAGCCGAACCACGCCGGCACGTCGAAGAGTTTCTGCGACAGCGTGAGGTAGTAGTTCTCCTCCTCGTCCTGGACGTCGTAGTCGCTGGCGCTGGTGAAGGTCTGGCCGCCGATCGGGATCGTGCGCGAGCTCTTCTGGGTGACGTCGGTCTCGCCGTACTGCGCCTCGGCGCCGACCTGCGGCAGCAGCGGGGAGCGCCCCAGCACCTCGTATTCCTTGCCCGCGCGGTAGGTCGCCTCGGCGGCCTTGATGACCGGATCGTTCTGCACCGCCAGCTCGTACACGTCGAGCAGCGTGTCGGCGCGCAGCGCCGCGGGCAGCAGCAACAGGCTCGTGGTGATCAGCGCGCGCAGGCGGGGGTGCAGCATCGGGTGCCTCGTCGAACGGTTGGGTGCAGTGCGGCAGTGCCCGGAGTGTAACAGAGGGCGTACTTCCTCATAAGCGCGGGTCCGCCGCGCCGCGGGATTTGTGCCGCCAAATTTCGCCGCCCCGCCGTGAGCGGGCGCCGGCCGCCTATGTATACTTCGGCTCCATGAGCTTCTCCCGACATGCCGGCCGCGCGGCGCCGGGCCGCGTCGCCACCGTGACACCGTGTTCGCCGCTGCAGATCCACCACGCCGAGTGCGAGGTGAATTTCGTGCGCCTCGAAAAGCTGCTGCCGGGCTTCGCCGCGGGCCAGGCGCGCCACATCGGCACGCGGCTGCCGCACGGCGCGATGGACGTGCTGCACCTGCGCGTCACGGAGCGCTGCCCCTACACCGCGGAAGTGCTGCTGCGCCAGCAGCAGCCGGTCTGGGGTGCGCGCGGGGCGGAATTCACGGTGCGCGTCTACCTCGACGCGCGCATGGCGGAGGTGGTCGGCTGTTCCCGCGTGCGCCGCCTGCTGGCCCGCTACGACTATCCCAACCGCGACGGCCTGGCGCGCGACGAGAAGCGCCAGGCCAACCGCCTGCTCGGCGAATGGCTGGCGCACTGCCTTGCCGAGGGGCACGCGCTGCACGCCGCCGCCCTCGTCGCCGGCGGCTGAACGCGGCGAGCGCCGATGACGGACACGCGCGTCGACCTCGCCCCGGCCGGATCCTGCATCCGCGTGGCGCAGGTCACCGACACCCACCTCGAGGAGCGGCGCGGCGGCACGCTGCTCGGCATGGACACCGATGCGAGCCTCGCGCACGTGCTCGGCCTGCTGCGCGCGCACGACCCGGCGCCGGATCTCGTCCTCGCCACCGGCGACCTGGCCAATCACGGCTCCGCGGCGGCCTACGCGCGCCTGCGCGAGCACTTCGACGCGCTCGACCTGCCCTGGTTCTGGCTGCCCGGCAACCACGACGCGGCGCCGCTGATGCACGGCGTGATCGGCCGCGGCCGGCCGATGGTGCGCTCGATCTGCGCCGGCGCCTGGCAGATCGTGATGCTCGATTCCACCGTGCCCGGCGAGGTCGGGGGTCGGCTGGGCGGGGAGGAGCTCGCGCTGCTCGAGCGCCTGCTGGCCGCCGAGCCCGCGCGTCACGCCCTCGTCTGCCTGCATCACCAGCCGGTCGCCATCGGCTGCGCCTGGCTCGACGAGCAGATGGTCGCCGACGCCGACGCGCTGTTCGCGGTGCTGTCGCGCCACCGCCAGGCGCGCGCGCTCGTCTGGGGCCACGTGCACCAGGAGTTCTCGGCCGAGCGCGACGGCCTGCGCCTGCTCGGCTCGCCGTCGAGCTGCATCCAGTTCGCGCCGCGGAGCGAGGGCTTCCGCCTCGACGATCTGGCCCCCGGGCTGCGCTGGCTCGAGCTGCATCCCGACGGGCGCATCGAGACGCGCGTCGAGCGCGTGACCGGCGTCGAGCTCGGCTACGACCGCCATTCGGCCGGGTACCTCTGAGAAGCGCCGCTCGGGTATCATCCGCCGCGCTCGCCGTTCCACCGCAGGGAGAAGCATGGCAGTCAGCGCCGAATACAATGCCGAGGCCATCGAAGTACTGACGGGGCTCGACCCGGTGCGCAAGCGCCCCGGGATGTACACCGACACCAGCCGCCCCAACCACCTCGCGCAGGAAGTGATCGACAACAGCGTCGACGAGGCGCTGGCGGGCTTCGCGCGCTCGATCGAGGTGGTGCTGCACGCCGACGGCTCGCTGTCGGTGGCCGACGACGGCCGCGGCATGCCGGTCGACATCCACCCCGAGCAGGGCAAGCCCGGCGTCGAGGTGATCCTCTGCACGCTGCACGCGGGCGGGAAGTTC
>CAYXJM010000081.1:0-9414 GCA_964465455.1 uncultured Klebsiella sp. | reverse complement strand
AACGCCGACTCCAAGAAGGACTACTACGGCAAGAAGGTGATCCTGCTCGCGCGCAACCCGCTGGACACCACCGTCTCGCAGTACTTCCAGTGGAAGTTCCGCATGCGCCCGGGCAAGAAGGCCCTGAACGACTACCCCGAGCACGGCAGCGACATGGACATCTTCCCGTTCATGATGGATCGCGACGCCGGGCTGCCAAAGGTCATCGACTACCTGAACCTGTGGGCGCGCGAGGCGCCGAAGTGCGCCGACTTCCTGCTCGTGCGCTACGAGGACATGCGCGCCGACACCGCCGGCACGCTCGAGCGCATCGTGAATTTCATCGGCACGCCGGGCACCGCCGGGCAGATCAGGGGTGCCGTCGAGTTCGCCTCGGTGGAGAACATGCGCGCGATGGAGACCAAGGGTACCTTCTGGAAGAGCGGCAGCCGCATGGTCGCCAAGGACGCGAGCAATCCCGACTCGTTCAAGGTGCGCAAGGCCAAGGTCGGCGGCTACCGCGACTACTTCGACGATGCGCAGGTGCTCGAGATGCAGGCGCTGGTCAAGAGGGAACTGTCGGGCTTCTACGATTTCCCGCTCGATGAACTGAAGGCCGCCTCCCCCGCGGGCTGAGACCGCGCCACCGGCGGCACAGATTTCGTCCAACCTGAACGGAGGGCCGGACCATGGAAAACTGCGTTTTCATCCAGACCAACCACAAGCAGATCACCGGCGCGATCGTCGCGCAGCATGCGCTTCGCCGCTACTCGGTGCACAACGACCGGTTCGACGTGCGCATCATCGAGAAAAAGGACTACCCCTATTTCGATGCCCGCGAGGGACAGATGTACCTGCGCGACGGCGTGAAGCGCGTGTGGCTGAACGACGACCTACAGTCGTTCACGCTGACGCGGTTCATGCCGCCCGAACTGATGGGATTCCAGGGCCGTGCCGTGGTGATCGACCCGGACGTGTTCGCCTGCGCCGACGTGTGGGACCTGTTCTCGCGTGACATGCAGGGCAAGGCGATCCTCTGCCGCCCGCGTTCGGGCACCAAGGGCATGATCGACAAGTGCCTCGCCACCAGCGTGATGCTGCTCGACTGCGCGAAGCTGCGCCACTGGAAGGTGGAGGAACGCTTCAACCAGATGTTCGACTTCACCTTCGACTACATGGACTGGATCTGCCTGAAGAGCGAGCCGCCCGGCACGGTCGGCCTGTTCGAGAACGAGTGGAACGATTTCGACAAGTTCACCCCTGCCACGCGGATGCTGCACACGACGCGCCGTCGCACCCAGCCGTGGAAGACCGGGCTGCCGGTGGATTTCCGCATCGCCGAGCGCTTCCGCCTGTTTCCGCCGGCGGCGTGGCTGATGAAGGCGCGTCGCCACCTGTTCGGCGAATACGGCCTGATGGGGCGCTACCGCCAGCACCCGGACATCAACCAGCAGCACTTCTTCTTCGGCCTGCTGAAGGAATGCCTCGACAACGGCACGGTGACCGAGAGTTTCCTGCGCGAGGAAATGCGCCTGAACCACGTCCGCCACGACGCGCTCGAGGTGTTGCGGAACACCCCCGACCTGCCGCCGGCTCCGCGGCACCCGCTCTCGGGCCTCGCGACGAAAGCCGCCTGAGCGCGCCTCGGCGCCTCAGGCGCCGTTCGTCACGAACAGCGCCGCGACTGCGAGCGCCGCACGCTTGGCCTCGTCCACGGTGCTGCGTGCCGGTGCCGCGGGCGCCGCGTCGCCCAGCCAGCTCGCCCGCCCCTCCGCGACCAGGCGCCCGATGATGCGCCCCGTGTCGCGCCGCATGCGGCGCGGTCCGGTCGCCATCGCCAGCCGGTGGGCGAGTGCCCTGAAACGGTAGTTGTAACGCCGCATCCACCAGCCGGGACCGTCGTCGAGGCTGAACAGGAACAGGGGCTTGGCGGCGTAGAGCGCCTCGGCGATCATCGACATGCTGTCGGCGGTGACCACGAACTGGTCCGCGAGCCCGAGCCAGGCGAGGTAGGGATTGTCCTCACGCGAGCTGCCCCAGCGATGACATTGCACCGCGACGCCGATCTCCGCGAGGAACGCATCGGTCACGCCGGTCGGCGTGCGCGCGCTGTCGGTCACCAGCACGGAGCCGCGCTGCGCGCGCGCCAGCCCGTCGACCAGGCGACCGAGCCGCCGTGCCTTCTCCGGCGTGAACACGTAGGCTCCGCTGTTGCCGCCGAGCAGCACCGCGATGCGCGGTCGCGCGAGCGCCGCGAGCCGCGGCCGCCAGCGCGCCGCCTCGGCATCGAGCCGTTCGCGCCGCAGTCGATGCATCGGCAGGTCGTTCTCGAGCACGTTGGCGCGGTCCGGCAGGCTGTACTGCGGCGTGGAGACGATCAGGTCGAAGGCGTCCAGCGGCGCCCACGGCCTGCCGACGTGCACGAGCCGCACCGCGGGCGCCTGGCGGCGGATCCAGCGCGCCACCGGCTCGTTGCGCCGCCCCGAGCTGATCACGAGATCGGGCCACGGAGCCCGCAGCGGGCTCGAGGCGCCGCGATCGATGCCGCACAGCGTGACGCCGATCAGCCGGTTGCTCAGGAGCTCCCACGGCCGGTACACGATCCGCTTTTCCTCCCACGGCCAGGCGAGCGCCTCGGCGAGCGCCAGCACCTGGTTGTTGTCGCCCGCCTTGTGGCCGAGCAGGAGCCACACGCGCGGCGTCCGGCCCGAATGCGCCCTGTCTTCGTTCACGCCGGGATATTCCCCTGCTTCGTCGTGCCAGCCCCCATCGGCTGCATTACAATAGCAACGCTGCCCGGCGCGCGCGACCACCGCTGCGGTCGCGCCCCGCTCGATCGCGCGGGCCGGCGCCGGAGCGCCATCGACGGACAGTGACCACGGACACCAGCCACCCGCATGATCATCGAGCGCTACATCACCTCCGAGATCGTCCGCCCGTTCGCGGCCGGGCTGGCGATCCTGGTAGCCGTGTTCATCGCGTTCAGCGCGGCGGTCAAGCTGTCCGACGCCGCCTCCGGCGAGATCGCCGGTCACGTCGTGGCTCAACTCATCTTCCTCAACACGCTGATCGCGATGGAAGTGCTGGTCCCCACCACGCTGTTCCTCGCGATCCTGTTCGCGATCGGCCGCCTCTACCGCGACTTCGAGATGGCCGCGCTCAGTGCCGCCGGCGTCAGCGAGTTCAGGATCATGCGCGCCGTCGGGAAGCTGGCGCTGCTGTGTGCTGTCGCGGTCGCGCTGCTCTCTGCGTTCGCGCGACCCTGGGCCTACGCGCGGACCTACGCGCTCGAGCAGCAGGCCATGAGCCGCTTCGACCTCTCGAACATCCGCGCCGGCACCTTTACCGACGTCGGCAACGGCGGCTACGTGCTCTACGCGCGGGAAGTCGATGTCGCCGCCGACGAGATGCGCGGCGTCTTCGTGCAGGTCGAGCGCGAGCGGCGTTCGCAGGTCATTTCGGCCGAGCGCGCGCGCATCCACGCGATGGACGAGGAAGGTTCGCGCGCCGTGGAATTCTTCAACGGCCATGCCTACCTGCTCGATCGCGACGGCCCGCGCGACATCAACATGCGCTTCGACAGCTTCCTGGTCCGGCTTCCCGAGGAGGAGCGCATCGGCAAGTTCCGCCGCAAGGCCGTCAGCACCGCCGTGCTCGGCGAATCCGACCAGCCGAAGGACATCGCCGAGTACCAGTGGCGGCTGACCACGCCGCTCGCCACGCTGCTGCTCGCGCTGCTCGCCGTGCCGCTCGGCCGGGCCAACCCGCGCCAGTCCCGCTTCGGCATCTTCGCCGTCGCGATCGCCGCCTACCTGCTGCTGTTCGCCACGTCCGGCGCGGTGCGCAACGCGCTCGAGAACGGCGACATCCCGCCTTTCCCCGGCCTGCTGCTCGCCTACCTCCTGCCGGTGGGGCTCCTTGCCGTCCTGATGGCACTGCCGCGTCTGCGACGCGCGGGGTGGCTCAGGTGATCATACGGCGCTTCCTCGCCGCGCAGCTCGCGCGCGGGTGGTTCATCGTGTTCATCGTGCTCGCCACGCTGTTCGGCCTGCTTGCGCTGGTCGACGAGCTCGACAAGCTCACCGAGCGTTACACTTTCGTGCACGCGCTGCGCTACGTGCTGATGACCACGCCGCAGCGCGTCCTCGAGCTCGCGCCCGTGGTCGCCGCGCTCGGAACAATCCTCGCCTTCGCCACGCTGACGCGCAACAGCGAGCTGGTCGTGATCCGCGCCGCGGGCTTCTCGCTGCGGCAGCTGCTGCGCATCTGCGCGCTGCCGACGCTCGCGCTGGTCGTCGCGCTGGGCGTCGCGGAGGAATTCCTGGTCGCCACGCTGCACCAGCAGGCCGAGACCGAGCGCATGGTGCGACGCAGCGGCAATCTCGACCTCCTCGACGGTCAGGGCCTGTGGTCGAAGAGCGGCAACCGCTTCTTCAACGTGCGCAACCTCCGCGCCGGGCACATCCCGGAGCAGATCTCGCTGTACGAGTTCGGACCGGACAACGAGTTGCTGCGCGCGATCGACGCGCGCGGCGCGGAGCTGGTCGGCGAGCGCGAGTGGAAGCTGATCGACGTGCAGTTCAAGGAATGGCGCGACGGCAAGGTCGGCACCAGCAGGCTGCCGTCGCTGGAGCTCGGCCCCTTCTGGTCCGCCGCGGAACTCCCGGCGCTGGGGCAGTCGCTGGCCGCGATGCCGCCCAGCGCGCTCTATGCCTACGCCAACCACCTCGCCGAGAGCGGCGAGGACGACAGCCAGGTGCGCATGGCCTTCTGGCAGAAGGCCACGCTGCCCTTTTCCACCGCCGCGATGGTCCTGCTCTCCGTGGTGATCGGCGTCGGCTTCGGCACCACGCGGAGCACGGCCTTCGGCTGGCGCGTGCTGGCGGGCGCCGTGATCGGCGTCGGCTTCTACCTGCTCACCCAGATATTCCACACGGGCGGACAGCTGCTGGGACTCGGGCAGTCCGTCGTGGTGCTGATTCCGATCTGCCTCGTGGTGCTGGCCGCGACGGTCGTCGCCCAGGTCACGCGCGGCCCGCGCTGATCCTCCCGAGGTGTCACGATGCGACTCATGCTGAGCTTCTACCGCGCCTACCCCTGGCAGACGTTCTTCACGCTGCTGGCGCTTTCGGTGGCCGGACTCGCCGAGGGCGTCGGACTCTCGGTGCTGCTGCCGCTGCTGAACATCGCGATGGAGGGCCAGGGACAGGCTGCGCCCGGCGGCGACAACGAGTTTTCCCGGCGCGTGCGCGAGGCGCTGGACCTGTTCGGGATAGTTCCCACGCTCGGCAACATGCTGCTCGTGGTCGTGTTCGCTATCGCGGCCAAGAGCCTGCTGCTGTTGTTCGCCAAGCGCCAGGTGGGGTACACCGCCGCGCGACTGGCCACGGACCTGCGCCTCGAGCTGCTGCGCGCGATCATGCGCAGCCGCTGGGAATACTTCCTCGGCCAGCCCGTCGGCAAGCTGACCAACGCGCTGGCCACGGAGGCCTCGCGCGCCTCGGAGTCCTTCGTCAACGGCGCCACCGCGCTGACCTTCCTCGCGCAGGCGGCGGTCTACGGCGCGGTCGCGATCGCGGTGTCGTGGAAGGCCACGCTCACCGGAATCGTCGCCGGCTCGCTGATCATCGGCCTCTCGCACTCGCTGGTGCGCATCACCAAGAAGGCAGGCCGCAAGCAGACCTCCGTGCTGCTGTCGCTGATGGCCACCATGACCGACACGCTGGGATCGGTGAAGCCGCTGAAGGGCATGGGCCGCGAGCACCTCGCGGACGCGGTACTCTCGATGGAGACCACGCGGCTGAACCGCGCGCTCGAGCGCCAGGCGCTCGGCAGCGCCCTGCTGGAGTCGACACAGGAATTCCTGTTCGCGCTGATCATCGCGGGCGGGATCTACGTGGCGCTGGCGCGATTCGCGATGCCCTTCACCACGGTGATGGTGCTGGTAGTGGTGGTCGGGCAGATGGTCGCACTGCTCGGCAAGGTACAGAAGCAGTACCAGAAGATGACGCTCAGCGAGAGCGCCTACTGGTCGATGAAGCGCACCATCGCCGAGGCGCAGGCCGAGGAAGAGGAACTCCGGGGCGGGGCACGCCCGGAGCTCGCCGATCGACTGTGCATGGAAGGCGTCTGCTTCGCCTACGACGAGCGCCGCGTGCTCGACGGGCTCAGCCTCGAGATCCCGGCCGGTGCACTGGTTACCCTGGTCGGCCCCTCGGGAGCCGGCAAGACCACGGTGGTCGACCTGCTGATCGGCCTGATCCGCCCGGACGCAGGCCGCATCACGCTGGACGGCGTTGCGCTCGACACCATGGACATCAAGCAGTGGCGGCGCTCCATAGGCTACGTGCCGCAGGAAACGCTGCTGCTCCACGAGAGCATCGCGCACAACGTGAGCCTGGGCGACAGCGAGCTCTCCGAAGCAGACATCGAGCACGCGCTGCGCGCCGCGGGCGCGTGGGAATTCGTGAGCGCCCTGCCCGAGGGCATGCACGCGAGCGTCGGCGAACGCGGCGGCCGGCTCTCCGGCGGGCAGCGCCAGCGGGTCGTGATCGCGCGCGCCCTGGTGCGCCGCCCGCAGCTGCTGATACTCGACGAAGCCACCAGCGCCCTCGACGCGGAGAGCGCCGACGCCGTTCGCCAGACCCTGGTGCAGCTGCGCGGGGCCCTCACGATCCTCACCATCACGCACCAGAGCGGCCTGGTCGACATCGCCGACCGCGTGTATCGCCTCGAGAACGGCCGCGCGGTGCTGCAGCCCGCCGCTCAACCCTGACCGAGCAGCGCCCTGACGCGAGCCACGGCGCGGTCGAGGTCCGCGCTCGGCGCGCCGGGGCGAGGCTCGTCCGCGGCGCCCAGCCAGGCGGCGCGCCCGTCGCGCAGCAGTTGCTCGTGCACCAGGCCGATGTCCCGGCCCAGCCGGCGCGGGCCGAAGCGCATCAGCAGCGCGTACCCCAGCGAGCGCACGCTGTGGTCGGCACCGCCCCGCCGCTCGCCGTCACCGTGGTCGTGCGCGAGATCGAACATGTAGACGGGACGCCCGGTGGCACAGGCCTCGGACAGCATCGAGATGCTGTCGAAGGTCACGATCAGCCGCTCCGCGCACGCGAGATACGCGAAGTAGGGATTCTGCGCGTCCCCCGCTCGCCACTCGTAGAACTCGTGCGGCGCCGTGACGCTTCCGCGCAGCGCCGCGAGCGCCGCGCGCGGCGTGCGCGCGCTCGTGGTGATCATCAGGCTGCCACCGAGGCGCTCGGCCAGCGCCGACGCCTGCCGCCCGAGACGTGCCCCGGCACGCGCACCGAAGGCATACGGGCCGCTGGGACCGCCCACGATCACCGCAATGCGCGGCGACGGCAACGCCGCGAGGCGCGCGCCATGCTGGGCGCGCGCCGCGGCGAGCCGCTCGGGCGTGACGCGATGCAGCGTCAGGGTGTTCTGCAGCACGCGCGGATCCTCGGGCAGGCGGTACTGCGGGGTGGTGATCACCAGGTCGAAGTTGTGCGCGTCCGCCCACGGCCGCCCGATGTGCACGATGCGCGTCCTGCCCCCGGAGGCAGCGCGGATCCAGCGGCATACCGGCTCGTTGCGCATGCCGGCGGCGATCACCACGTCGGGCCACGGCGCGACGAGCGCGGAGGACGAGGCCACGTCGATGCCGCGCAGCCCCGTGCCGCGCACGAGGTTGAACAGCGCGCCCTGCCAGCGGTGCCGCACCTGCTTCACCTCGAATGGCCAGCCCAGCGCCTCGGCCAGCGCGAGCAGCTGGCTCTGCTCGCCGGCGCGGTAGGCTGCTATCACCCACGCGCGCGGCGCGGTGTTCGTGTTCTGTTCGGGCACGGGTCTGAAAATCACCAACATTAGGAAGAATACGGGATGATGCGTCCCGCGGTCGCCTCAGTATAATCCGGGGGCAGCGACGCAACTGACTGCATCGACTCGGGAAAACGCACGATGGCAAGCTACGAATCCTGCCTGGCGCGGGTGCTGGAAATGCTCGGCTCCCTCGGCAAGGCCAAGACCACGATCACCGAGGGCAGCGACCTCGCCGGCGAGCTCGGCCTGTCGTCGATCGAGGTGATGGAAGTCATCGAGCAGGTCGAGGACGAGTTCGACATCTCCTTCCCGCTGAACGCGCTGTCCGACATCCGCACCGTGAGCGACCTGGCACGGCAGATCGCGAGGCTGTCCGCGCCATGAAGCTGCTCGACAAGTTCCAGGCAATGGCCGGCGTGCGCGCCGAGCTCGACGGGTTGGGCATCCGGCCCTTCGGCGCCGTGACCGAAAAGATCCTCTCCCCCACCGAGGCGATCGTCGACGGGCGCCGCGTCATCCTCGCGGGCACCAACAACTACCTCGGCCTCACCTTCGACCCGGACTGCATCGCGGCAGCGCAACGCGCGCTGGCCGAACAGGGCACCGGCACGACGGGCTCGCGCATGGCCAACGGCACCTTTGCCGAGCACGTCGCGCTCGAGCAGGAACTCGCGGACTTCTACGGCCGGCGCCACGCGATCGTGTTCTCCACCGGTTTCAGCGCGACGATGGGCATGGGCGCGACGCTGGCCGGCAGCGGCGACGTCGTGATGCTCGACGCCGACAGCCACGCCAGCATCTACGACGGCGTGCGCCTCGGGGGCGCCGAGATCATCCGCTTCCGCCACAACGACGCCGGGAATCTCGAGCGCAAGCTGGCCCGCCTCGGCGAGCGGGCGGCGAACACGCTGGTGATCGTCGAGGGGCTCTACAGCATGCTGGGCGACATCGCGCCACTGGCCGAGATCGCCGCGCTGAAGAAGAAGTACGATTTCTGCCTGATGGTGGACGAGGCGCATTCGCTTGGCGTGCTGGGCGAGCGCGGGCGCGGGCTCGCGGAGAGCGCGGGCGTCGAAGACGCGGTGGACTTCGTGGTCGGCACCTTCAGCAAGAGCCTCGGCTCGATCGGCGGCTACTGCGTGAGCAACCGCCCCGAGCTGGAGGCCATCCGCTTCTCGATCCGCTCCTACATCTTCACCGCCTCATCTTCGCCTGCGGTGATCGCCTCGACTCGCGTGGCGCTGCGCCTGCTGCAGGAGCGCCCGCAGCTGCGCGCCCAACTCTGGCGCAACGCCGAGCGTCTCTACGCGGGCCTCGCAGGGCTCGGTTTCACGCTCGGCCCGCAACCGAGCCCGGTGGTCGCGGTGAGGATCGAGGAGCGCGAGACCGCGCTGCGCTGGTGGCCGCAGCTGCTCGAGCAGGGCGTCTACGTGAACCTCGTGGTGCCGCCGGCGTCGCCGTCGGCGTTCAGCCTGCTGCGCTGCAGCGTGAGCGCCGCCCACAGCGAGGAGCAGATCGACCACATGATCCGCGCCTTCGCCACGCTGCGGGCCCGCGCGTGAACGACGCGGACGCACCGGCGTTCCGCTTCGCGCAGATCTCCGACCCGCACCTCTCGGA
>CAYXJM010000080.1:0-9506 GCA_964465455.1 uncultured Klebsiella sp. | reverse complement strand
ACCGCGTTCGCGGTGCCCTCGTACCACGAGGTCTCGATGCGCTGCTGCGCCGGCAACAGCTCGACGAACTCGCCGAGCTCCGCGCGCAGGAAGCCCCAGCCGTGCTGGATGTGGCGAATCAGCGAGTGCGACTTGTACTGCGTGAGCACCGCGACCTGGCGGATCCCGGAATTGATGCAGTTCGACAGCGGGAAGTCGATGATGCGGAACTTGCCGCCGAACGGCACCGCGGGCTTGGCCCGCCAGTCGGTTAGCTGCTTCAGCCGCGATCCGCGCCCGCCGGCCAGGATCAGCGCGAGCGTGTCGCGCGTCAGGCGGCTCACGAAGCGGGCGGATCGGTTCGGCGTCATGCGGGGGTGCTCCCTTCCGGCAGGGTCCGGATATTGCTTGGCAAAGTACGTGCCGTTTGTGCGCACTGTCATATTTTCATGTAATCATGACACCTTGTCGGAATCGAGCAACAGCACCGAAGTTCCCGATGCACCAGATTCTTGAGGCTGATCAAGGCGCGGCCGATGCCGCGCTGCTCGGACGCGACGACGTGCGCCGCCTGCTCGCCGCGCGCCTGCACGACCCCTTCGCCCTGCTCGGCCGCCATGGCGGCGAGCTCCGGCTGTGGCGCCCGTGGGCGGTCGCCGTCTGGGTAGGCGAGGATCGCCTGCCGGCGCGCCGCATCGGGGCGACCGGCCTCTTCGTCCTGCACCAGGACGGCGCGGCGCAACCGCATCCCGAGATCCACTGGCGCGACGTCGGCGGCGCCATGCACTGCGACTTCGACGCCTACGCGTTCGCGCCGCAGCTCGGTGACCTCGACCTGCACCTGTTCGGGGAGGGCCGGCACCGCCACGCCTACCGGGTTCTGGGCGCGCACGCCTGCACCGTCGACGGCATCGACGGCACGCGCTTCGCGACCTGGGCCCCGAACGCCGAGCGCGTGAGCGTGGTCGGCGACTTCAACCAGTGGGACGGGCGCTGCCACCCGATGCGCGTGCGCGGCGCGAGCGGGGTCTGGGAGCTGTTCCTGCCCGGTATCGGGCCCGGGGCACTCTACAAGTTCGAGCTGCGCTCGCGCCACGACGGCTCGCTGCACCTGAAGGCCGATCCCTACGGCCAGCAGTACGAACGCCGCCCGCACACCTCGTCGATCGTCGCCGCGCCGTCCGCGCACGCGTGGCAGGACAGCGAGTGGATGGCGCGCCGGCGCGAATGGGACTGGCTGCACGCCCCGGTGTCGGTGTACGAACTCCACCTCGGATCGTGGCAGCGGCGCGAGGACGGCGAGTTCCTCGACTACCGCGAACTCGCGCATCGCGTGGCCGAGCACGCGCTGTGGCTCGGGTTCACGCACATCGAGCTGCTGCCCGTCACCGAGCACCCGCTGGACGCTTCCTGGGGCTACCAGGCGACGGGCTACTTCGCTCCCACCAGCCGCTTCGGCAGCCCCGACGATTTCCGCTACTTCGTGGACCACTGCCACCAGCGCGGTCTCGGCGTGCTGCTCGACTGGGTGCCCGCGCACTTCCCGCGCGACGCGCACGCGCTGGCCCGCTTCGACGGCACCGCGCTCTACGAGCACGCCGACCCCAGGCGCGGCGAGCACCGCGACTGGGGCACGCTGATCTACGATTTCGGCCGCAACGAGGTGCGGAACTTCCTGCTCGCGAGCGCGAACTTCTGGCTCGAGGAATTCCACATCGACGGCCTGCGCGTCGACGCGGTCGCCTCGATGCTCTACCTCGACTACTCGCGCCAGCCCGGCGACTGGACGCCGAACGTCCACGGCGGGCGCGAGAACCTCGAGGCGATGCGGTTCCTGCGCGAACTGAACGAGCTCACGCACGGCGAGCATCCGGGCACGCTGACGATCGCGGAGGAATCCACCGCCTGGCCGCAGGTCACGCGCCCGGTGTGGCTCGGCGGGCTGGGCTTCTCGATGAAATGGAACATGGGCTGGATGCACGACACGCTCGGCTACCTCGCCCACGACCCCGTGCACCGCCACTACCATCACCAGGATCTCACCTTCGGCCTGCTCTACGCCTTCAGCGAGAACTTCCTGCTGCCCTTCTCGCACGACGAGGTGGTGCACGGCAAGGGCTCGATGCTCGGCAAGATGCCGGGCGACGACTGGCAGCGCTTCGCCAACCTGCGCCTGCTCTACGCCTACCAGTACACCTATCCGGGCGCCAAGCTGATGTTCATGGGCGGCGAATTCGCGCAGGCGCCCGAGTGGAACCACGACCGGGCGCTCGAGTGGGGAGCGCTGGAAGGCGAGCGCGAGCGCGGCGTCTTCGCGCTGGTGCGCGACCTGAACCGTCTCTACCGCGACGAATTCGCATTGCACGGGGAGGGCTTCGAGGCGCAGGGATTCGAGTGGATCGACTGCCACGACGCCACGCAGTCGGTGATCAGCTACCTGCGCCGCGCCGGCGAGGAGTGCTGCATCGTGGTACTGAACTTCACGCCGGTGCCGCGCCACGGCTATCGCATCGGCGTGCCGGAGGCCGGCAGCTACCGCGAACTGCTGAACACCGACTCGCGGTACTACGGCGGTGGCGACCTCGGCAACGGCGCGCCGGTGACCGCCGTCGCCGAGTCGCTGATGGGGCGGCCCTTCTCGCTCGCCGTGACGTTGCCGCCCCTGGCCGGCATCGTGCTCAAACGCCAGCGGGGCTGAGGCCGTGCGCGTGCTGTTCGTCACCTCGGAGGCGCATCCGCTGATGAAGACCGGCGGACTCGCCGACGTCTCGGCCAGCCTGCCCCGGGCACTGCAGTCGCTCGGCCACCAGGTGACGCTGCTGATGCCGGCGTATCGCGACGCGCTCGCGGCGGCCGGCGCGCTCGGGGTGAAGCTCGCGGCCACGCGCGACGTGAACGGCCGGCACGTGCGCCTGCTCGAGACCCGCCTGCCCGGCAGCCGCAACAAGGTGTGGCTGCTGGACTGCCCGGCGCTCTTCGACCGCCCCGGCAACCCCTACCACGACGCCGGCGGCAAGGCCTATGGCGACAATGCCGAGCGCTTCATGCTGCTGTGCCGGGTGGGCGAACTGCTCGCGGAGGATGCATTCGGCCTGCGCTGGCGCCCCGACGTGGTGCACTGCAACGACTGGCAGACCGCGCTGCTGCCGCTGCTGCTGCACGCGCGCCGGCCACGGCCGGCGCTGGTGTTCACGATCCACAACCTCGCCTACCAGGGCCTGTTCCCCTACGAGGAGCTCGACCGCCTCGGCATCGCGCCGCACTACTGGCACCCCGACGCGCTGGAGTTCCACGGCAGCCTCAGCTTCATCAAGGGCGGCATCGTGTTCGCCGACCGCGTGACCACGGTCAGCCCGAGCTATGCGCGCGAGATCCAGACCCCCGCGTTCGGCCACGGCCTCGACGGGCTGCTGCGTCATCGCGCGCCGGTCCTGAGCGGCATCCTGAACGGCATCGACACCGCGGCATGGAATCCGGCACGCGACCCCGCGCTCGCGCTCAATTACGGCGCCGCCACGCTGGCGCGCAAGCGCCACAACAAGATCGCGCTGCAGGCCGAAGCGGGGCTGGACACCGAGCCCGCCGCGCCGCTGTTCGCGTTCATCGGCCGTCTCGCCGAGCAGAAGGGCATCGACCTGCTGCTGCAGGCGCTGCCCGCGCTGCTCGCGCACCCGGCGCAGGCCGTGGTGCTCGGCAGCGGCGATGCGGCCTACGAGGCGGCGCTCGGCGAGCTCGCGGACGCACACCCGGGCCGGATCGCGCTCCGGATCGGCTACGACGAGGCGCTGGCGCACCGCATCGAGGCAGGCGCCGACATCTTCCTGATGCCCTCGCGCTTCGAGCCCTGCGGGCTCAACCAGATGTACAGCCTGCGCTACGGCACGGTGCCGGTGGTGCGCCACGTCGGCGGGCTGGCGGACAC
The DNA here is from genome assembly GCA_964465455.1 of uncultured Klebsiella sp. GTDB lineage: Bacteria > Pseudomonadota > Gammaproteobacteria > Pseudomonadales > UBA5518 > UBA5518. Next base: position 5,605 of record CAYXJM010000080.1, on the reverse strand, counting down.
GGTGGTCGACGCCACGCCGGAGGCGATCGCCGACGGCAGCGCCAACGGCTTCAGCTTCAGCGGCGACGACCCCGCGGCGCTGATCGGGGCGGCGCGGCGCGCGCTGGCGGCACAGGCCGATGCGCCGCTGTGGATGCGCCTGCAGCTGAACGGCATGCGCCGCGACTTCTCGTGGCGCCACAGCGCGCGCGCCTACGAGCAGCTGTACCGCGACGCGCTCGCCGAGGTGTCTGGCGCGGTTCCTGCTGGACAAGACTGAGATTCACCGCCCGCCGCGACTTCGGCGGGCGCCCGCGTTCGATATACTGGTCGCGCAATCCCGGAGAGCACCCGATACATGGCAGGCAGTCGTTTCACCCTCGAGGTCCAGCCCCGCATCCCGGCGGCGCTGGGGCGCCTCGACGAACTCGCGAACAACCTCCTCTACAGCTGGGACCGGCGCGTGCGCGCCCTGTTCGCCCGCCTCGACCGCCCGCTGTGGTCCGCGTGCGGCTCCAATCCGCGCGTGTTCCTGCGCCGCGTGTCGCAGGCCATCCTCGACGAGGCGGCCGAGGACCGCGGCTATCTCGAGGAATACCGCCGGGTGCTGAGCGGATTCGACACCTACATGGAGCGCGGCCTGCGCCCCGAGTGCCAGCAGTTCCTCGATCCGCAGGAGGACCTCGTCGCGTATTTCTGCGCCGAGTTCGGCCTGCACGAGAGTTTTCCGATCTACTCCGGCGGCCTCGGCATCCTGGCCGGGGACCACTGCAAGGCGGCCAGCGACCTCGGCCTCCCCTTCGTCGGCGTCGGACTGCTCTACCACAACGGCTACTTCTCGCAGACCATCGACGGCCACGGCAACCAGATATCGCAGATCGTGCCCTCGGATTTCCGCGACCTGCCGATCCGGCCGGTGGACGTCGACGGCGAGCGGCTGCGCATCGACCTCGACTTCCCCGGGCGCACGGTCGCTGTGCACGTGTGGGAGGCGCGCGTCGGCCACATCCGGCTCTACCTGCTCGACACCGACGTCACCGAGAACAGCGAGGCCGACCGCCGCATCACGCGGCAGCTCTACGGCGGCGGGCGCGAGATGCGCCTGGAGCAGGAGATCGTGCTGGGCATCGGCGGCACGCGCGTGGTGCGGCGACTCGGGCTGAAGCCCACCGCCTGGCACATCAACGAGGGTCATTCGGCCTTCCTGGTGCTCGAGCGCTGCCGCGAGTACGTACAGCAGGGCCACACGCTGGCCACGGCGCTCGAGATCGTCGCCGCGGGCACGGTCTTCACCACGCACACGCCGGTGCCGGCGGGGCACGACATCTTCGATACCCCGCTGTTCGAGACCTACTTCCGCGACTACGCCGAGAGTCTCGGCGTCTCGCTGCGCGACCTGCTCGCGCTCGGCAGCGTGCCGGAGCCCAACGGCAGCTTCAACATGACGACGCTGGCGCTGAAGGGCTCGCGTTTCCACAACGGCGTCTCGCGCATCCACGGCCAGGTGGCCTCGGTCATGGAGCGCGAGGTGTGGCCGCAGATACCGCCCGAGGAGAACCCGATCACGCACGTCACCAACGGCGTGCACTTGCGCACCTTCCTCGCCAGCGAGTGGCACAACCTGTTCGACATGCGCTTCGAGGAATGGCACGACGAACTGCTGAACACCGACTACTGGGAGCGCATCGAGCAGATCCCCGACTACCAGTTCTGGAGCGTGCGCAAGCAGCTGAAGGAATGGCTGCTGCAGTCGCTGCACCGCCGCGTGGTGCAGCAGTACCGTCGCAACGGCGAGAGCGAGGCGACGATCGCGCGCGTCACGCACCTGATCGGCAAGCCGGGCGCCGACACGCTGGTGATAGGCTTCGCGCGCCGCTTCGCGACCTACAAGCGCGCCACGCTGCTGTTCTCGGACCCGGCGCGGCTGGCGCGGCTGCTGAACGACCCCGAGCGCCCCACCGTGATCGTCTTCGCGGGGAAGGCGCACCCGAGCGACGCGCCGGGGCAGCACCTGATCAAGGTGATCCACGAATTCTCGCAGCGCCCCGAGTTCCAGGGCCGCATCATCCTGCTCGAGGGCTACGACATCCGCCTCGCGCGGCAGCTGGTCTCGGGCGTAGATCTGTGGCTGAACACGCCGGAATACCCGCTGGAGGCGAGCGGGACCTCGGGACAGAAGGCCGCGATCAACGGCGTGGTCAATCTCAGCGTTCTCGACGGCTGGTGGGGCGAGGGATTCAACGGCAGGAACGGCTGGGGCATCGTGCCGCGCGAGCCGAAACTCGACATCGAGCAGCGCAATCGCGACGAGGCCAAGGACCTGCTCGACCTGATCGAGCACGAAGTGCTTCCGCTGTACTTCGCGCGCAACGGCCACGGCTTCTCCTCGGGCTGGGTGGCGCTGGCCAAGGCCTCGATGAAGTCGATCATCCCGCGCTTCAACTCGATGCGCATGGTGATGGACTACGTGACGCGACTGTACTGCCCGGCGCGCGAACAGCACCGGAGCCTGAGCGCCGACAACGGCACCGGCGCACGCGAACTCGCGGAGTGGAAGGCCCGGGTGCGCGCGCGCTGGCCGGGAGTGCGCATCGCGCTGGCGAGCGAACCGCCGGGCGCGGTGCACCACGACGAGGCGGTGCGGCTGCGCGTGCGCGTCGAACTGAACGGCCTGCAGGCCTCGGACGTCGTCGTCGAATGCCTGGTGGACCCGGCGCCGGAGGCCGAGGGCGCGACCCGGCAGCGCGTGCAGCTCGAACCGCTGCCGGACAGCGGCGAAGACGGGATCTTCGCGGCGGATTTCCACCCGCTGAACCCGGGCCTGCAGGAGATGCGGCTGCGCATCTACCCGCACAATGCACTACTCAGCCACCGCTTCGAGCTGGGCCTGATGATCTGGCTGTAGCGCGCCTCCGATTGCGGGCGTCAGCCGCGCGTGTGGCCGTGCGCGGCGCGGTACATCGCGATGAGCCCCGCGGTCGAGGCGTCCACAGCCGGCGCGGGCGTGCCGCCCGCGAGCGCCGCATGCACGGCCTCGCCGAGACGCTTGCCCAGCTCGACGCCGAACTGGTCGAAGGAATTGAGGTCCCAGAGATAGCCCTCGGCCGCGGTGCGGTGCTCGTAGAGCGCCACCAGTGCTCCCAGCGTGCGCGGCGTCAGGCGCTGCATCACGATGGTGTTGCTCGGCCGGTTACCCGGCATCACCAGGTGCGGCGCGAGCCGCGCGGCGCCCTCCTCCGGCATACCGCGCGCGAGCAGCTCCGCGCGCGACTCGGCGAGAGTGCGCCCGATCATCAGCGCCTGGCTCTGCGCGATGCAGTTGGCCACGAGATGCGCGTGCTGCGCGGCATTGGGGCTGTGGCTCGCCAGCGGCAGGATGAAATCCACCGGCACCAGCTCGGTGCCCTGGTGCAGCATCTGGTGGAACGAGTGCTGGCCGTTGGTGCCCGCCGCGCCCCAGACCACGCCCGAGCTCGCGCGCGGTAGCGTCGTCCCGTCGCGCGCGACGGACTTGCCGTTGCTCTCCATCACCAGCTGCTGCAGGAACTCCGGCAGCCGCTGCAGGGACTGGTCGTAGGGAATCACGGCCTGCGAGGTCGTGCCGTGGAAATTGCGGTACCAGATGCCGATCAGCGCCAGCAGCACGGGCATGTTGGACTTGGGCGGCGCGTCGCGGAAATGCAGGTCCATCGCGTGCGCGCCGGCCAGCAACTCCTCGAAGGCCTCCATGCCCACCGCCATCGCGATCGGCAGCCCGATGGCCGACCACAGCGAATAGCGCCCGCCGACCCAGTCCCACATCGGCAGCACGTTGTCCGCGGCGATGCCGAATTCGACCGCGCGCGCAACGTTCGACGAGACCCCGAGGAAATGCCGGTCCAGCGCCGTGGCGGGACAGCCCGCGGCCTGCAGCCAGCCCCGGGCCGACAGCGCGTTCTCCAGCGTCTCCAGCGTGCCGAAGGACTTCGACGCCACGATGAACAGCGTGCGCGCCGGCAGCAGGCCCGCGAGCACGCCCTCGAGGTCGCGCGGATCCACGTTGGAGACGAAGTGACAGCGCGGGCTGTCGCCGCGCAGCTGCCCGAGCGCCTCGGTCGCGAAGGCAGGGCCGAGGTGCGAGCCGCCGATGCCGATGTTCACGACGTCGCGCACCGGCTCGCCGCTCCATCCTGCCCACGCGCCGGCGCGCACCCGTCGCACCAGCTCCGCCATGCGCGCGCGCACCGCCCGCACCTCGCCCGCCTGCGCGAGCGCCTGCCCGGCATCGCTGCCCCGCAGCGCCGTGTGCAGCACCGCGCGCTCCTCGGTGCCGTTCACGATGGCGCCGCCCAGCTGCGCGCGCACGCGCGCGGGAAGTTCGCGCTCGCGCGCAAGCGCGCACAGCAGCTCGACGGTGCGCGCGGTGAGCAGATTCTTCGAATAGTCGAGCGTCAGTCCCGCGGCATCCAGGCGAAAGCGTCCGGCGCGCCCGGGATCGGCGGCGAACGCCTCGCGCATGTCGAGCGCGCGCGTCTCGGCGAAATGCGCCGCCAGTGCCTCCCACGCTCCCGCGCCCCCGCGTCCCGTCTCCCCTGTCGCCACCCCTCGCTCCTTGCCCGTTGCGGTCCGTGATCGCGGCTCGCAGAATGCGCGAGCCCCCTGCAATGTACAGCACGACGCGATGACGGAACAACGACGCGGGATCACGCTGATCGGCATGCCGGGCGCCGGCAAGAGCACGGTGGGCGTGCTGCTGTCGAAGCGCCTGGCGCTGGACTTCGTGGACAGCGATCTCGCGATCCAGGTGCGCGAGGGACGCACCCTGCAGCAGATCCTCGACGCCGGCGGCCACCTGCGCCTGCGCGAGATCGAGGCCGCCGTGCTGCTCGGCATCGACCCGCACGGCCGCGTGGTCGCCACCGGCGGGAGCGCCGTCTACAGCGAGGCGGCGATGCGCCACCTCGCCGCCGGCAGCACCGTGGTCTGGCTCGACGTGGCGCTCGCCGAACTGCGTCGGCGCATCACCGACTACGACACCCGCGGCATCGCGAGGCGGCCCGGGCAGGGCTTCGACGAGCTGTTCGCCGAGCGCACGCGCCTCTACCGGCGCTACGCCGAAGTCCGCATCGACTGCGCCGGCCTCGGACAGGAGCAGCTGCTCGAGCGCATCGTCGCCGCGCTGCTCAGCCGCGGCGATAGCGATGCGGCACGAACGGCATCCTCGTGACCGTCACCGGGCGTGGCTTGTCGCGCACCAGCGCCAGCAGCGGCGTGCCCGGCGCCGCGCTGTCGCTCGCGACGTAGGCCATCAGTACCGGACCGCCCACGGTGGGTCCGAAACCACCGCTGCAGACCTCGCCCACGGTGCGTCCGGCAGCATCGGTCAGCACCGCGCCCTCGCGCACCGGCGCCTTGCCGTCGCCGAGCAGGCCGACGCGCCGGCGCTCCACGCCGGACTGCATCTGCGCCGCTATCCGCGCGGCGCCCGGGTAGCCGCCGGCGCGCGCGCCACCGTCGCGGCGTGACGGCGCGATGGCCCATTGCAGGCCGGCCTCGACCGGGGTGATCCGCGGATTCAGGTCGTGGCCGTAAAGACAGAGACCCGCTTCGAGGCGCAGCGAGTCGCGCGCTCCCAGGCCGATCGGCA
>CAYXJM010000079.1:0-9526 GCA_964465455.1 uncultured Klebsiella sp. | reverse complement strand
GCGCCACAGCGGCCCGATATTCCCCCTGATCGAGGACATGTTCGGCCAGAGCATCGTCGAGGTCCAGCAGCAGATCTCCGCCACGCTGGCCTCGCCGGCGCTGGCCACCGGCCTGAAGGTCAGGGAGGGCTCCGCCGTGCTCGAAGTGCGGCGCACCTACAAGACGGGCGACGGCAAGATCGCCCAGGTCACCATCAACACGCACCCGGCAGCGCGCTTCCAGCACGCGATGACGCTGCGCCGCACCAGGGCGTAGACCGAGGCAGGCGTCAGGACTCCGATGGCACGCGCTCCGCCGCGGCTTCGCGACGGTGCCTGATCACGCCGATCACGGCGGGCAGCAGCGAGAGCACCACGATCGCGACCACGACCAGGCTGAAGTTCTCCTTCACGACCGGCACGTTGCCGAAGAAGTAGCCGCCGTACACGCAGATGCCCACCCACAGCAGCGCGCCGATCACGTTGTATGCGAGGAACTTGCCGTAGCTCATCGCGCCGATGCCGGCCACGAAGGGCGCGAAGGTGCGGATGATCGGGATGAAGCGCGCGATGACGATGGTCTTGCCGCCGTACTTCTCGTAGAAGCCGTGCGTCCTGCGCAGGTGGTCGGGGTTGAAGAAGCGCGACTTCGGGTAGTGGAAGACCTTGGGGCCGAGGTAGCGGCCGACCGCGTAGTTGACCGTGTCGCCCAGTATCGCCGCGACGCTGAGCAGCCAGAACAGCAGCCAGGCGTCAAGGCTGCCCTTCGCGGCGAAGGTGCCGGCGGCGAACAGCAGCGAGTCTCCGGGCAATATCGGCGTCACCACCAGCCCGGTCTCGCAGAACACGATCGCGAACAGCAACGTGTACGTGTGCACGCCGTACTCGGCGATGATCTCGGCCAGGTGGCGGTCGAGGTGCAGGAAGAAATCGACGAACCAGCGCACGTACTCCATGGGCTCTCCGCTCGGCGCCGCGCCGTCGTGGCGGGCGGGAAGGTCATTCTAGATCGGATCGGCGGGCAAAGCCGGGCGCCCGACTCACCCGCTCCCGGAGGCTCCCGGGCGCCCCGGAGGGCAGCCCGGCAGGAGGGCGAGGCGGCTAGACGTCGAGCCGCCGCGGCAGGTCGGGGACGGGTTCCGCGCCGACGACGACCTCGCCCCTGCCGAGCTTCGAGTTGCGCATCCCGTAGGCGAAGTAGAGCAGCATGCCGCCCCCGAGGTAGGCGAGGAAGAAGTCGCGCGTCTCGGCGTGCGCCATCAGCGACATCAGCAGCAGGCCGCACATCGCCGCGCCGATCACGGGCACCAGCGGGAACAGCGGGGCACGGAAGGGGCGCACGAGCCCGGGCTGCGTCAGGCGCAGGTACAGCACGGTCAGGCACACCATCGCGAAAGCCGCCAGCGACCCGACGTTGGTGAGATTGGCCAGCGCGTCGAGCGACATGAAGCCCGCGAAGCCCGCGGCCACCACGCCGACGATCAGCGTGTCGATCCACGGCGTGCGGTACTTCGGGTGCACGCGGGCGAAGGCCGCGGGCAGCAGGCCGTCGCGCGCCATCGTGTAGAAGATCCGCGTCTGCCCGTACAGCAGCACGAGCATCACCGAGGAGATGCCGGCGATCGCGCCGATCTTCACCAGCACCGCGAACCACGGCATGCCCATCGCGTTCACCGCGAGCGCGATCGGCGCCGGCGTGTCGAGCTCCGTGTACGGCACGATGCCGACCAGCACCGCCGAGGTCAGGATGTAGAGGACGGTGCAGACCAGCAGCGAGCCCAGGATGCCGATCGGCATGTCGCGCGCCGGATTGCGCGACTCGGCCCCGGCCGTCGAAACGGCCTCGAAGCCGATGTACGCGAAGAAGATCGTGGCCGCCGCCGTGATCAGGCCGCCGATGCCGTAGCGCGAGGTGTTCTCGGCGGTGATCACATCGACGAGCGCGCGCTCGATGTCTGCCCACGTGCCGCGCTCGGCGCCCTCGGGCGGCGGCGGCACCTGGTCCGGGACCAGCGGCTGCCAGTTCGCGGGGTCGACGAAGAACGCGCCCACGCAGATGAAGGCGATCACCACCGCGAGCTTGATCACGACGATCACGTTGTTGGCGTTGGCCGACTCCTGGATCCCGACGACCAGCAGCGCCGTCACGGCCGCGATCACGGCGATCGCCGGCACGTTGGCCACGCCATGGGCGACGATCTCGCCGCCCTGCTTGACCGCCACTCCGGGCGCAGCGGTGAGTTCGGGCGGGATATTGATGCCCACGTCGTGGAGCAGACTCACCGCGTAGCCCGACCACCCGACCGCGACCGTCGAGGCCGCGAGGCCGTATTCCAGCACCAGCAGCAGCCCCATGACCCAGGCCACCAGTTCGCCCATCGAGGCGTAGGAGTACGAGTAGGCCGAGCCCGAGACCGGCAGCATCGCCGCGAGCTCCGCGTAGCACAGCGCGACGAAGGCGCAGAGCAGCCCGGTGATCACGAAGGAGATCATGATGCCGGGACCGGCGTATTCCGCCGCCGCGCGTCCCGTGAGGACGAAGATCCCGGTGCCGATGATGCAGCCGATGCCCAGCGAGACGAGGTTGAGGGCGCCGAGGCTCTTCCTCAGTTCGCCCTGCGCGTGCTCGGCATGCATCTGCGCGACCGACTTGCGGATGAACAGGCGCCCGAGCCCGGTGGCTCTGGCAGGGGCTGGCGAGTCGGCCATGGATACGCTCTCCGGGAAGGTTGCGGCAAGTATAGCCGCGCCTTTCCCGGACGCGATCGCGCCCTGCCGCCGGCGTCAGGCCGGTCCCTGCAGGTTGCGCACGCGCTGCCCGATGGGCGGCGCGATCGCGGGATCGACCAGCACGTCGAGCAGCACTGGCCCCTTGCGCCGGAACAGGCTCGCGACGCCGAGGGCATCGAGCTCCTCGAGGCTGCGGATGCGGTAGGACTCGACGCCCATCGCCCGCGCCATCAGCGCGAAATCGGTTGCGGGCAGTTCGTTGCCCGTGTCCTCGAACCCGCGCATGCGCTGTCCGTGCTTCACGGTGCCCAGCACGCCGTTGTTGAGCACCAGGAACACCACGTTGATACCGAGTTGCTGCGCCACCGAGATCTCCTGCGCGTTCATGAGGTAGCTGCCGTCGCCGGTGATGCAGAGCACCGGGTTGCGCGGACCGGCCAGCTTGCCGCCTATCGCGGCGCCCATGGCCCAGCCCATCGCGGCGAAGCCCATCGAGATCGGCATGCGGTTGGCCTCCACCACGCGCTCGCAACGCGGATGCCAGTAATGCAGCGCCCAGAAGAACGCGTTGCCGGCATCCGCGTACAGGCGCGTGCCGGGCGGCACCTGCTGGCTCAGCCGCCAGAACAGGCGACGCGGATTGATCGGCACACTGTCGGTGCTGCAATCCTCGACGTGCAGCAGGCTGATGCGCTGCGGCAGGCCGAGCGCGTCGCGCAGCGCCGGCAGCACGGCGCCGGGCGACGGCGACGCGGGCGCGCCGGCCGGGCTTTCCTGGTTCAGGTACCGGAACACGATGCGCGGGCTTCCCATCAGGTTCATCTGCGCCATGTACGAGCGCGCCAGGTGCTCGGGGTTGCTGCTGATGTGCAGCAGGCGCCGCGACAGGATGGTGCTGCCGTCCCAGCCGCAGGTGGCGCTCTCGTCGAGATTGGCGCCAGCCACGAGCACGATGTCCGCTTCCTCCGCCGTGAGTGTGCGGCGCGCCGATTCGTGCCCCGCGGAGCCGAACACCCCGCGGTAGAGCGGGTGGTCGGCCGACATCAGCCCGCGACCGGCCGGCGTGGTGACGATGGGCCAGCCACGGCGCTCCGCATAGCACAGGATCTCCGCCATCGCGCCGGCACAGCCCTCGCCGACCACGACCACTCCGCGCCGGAAGGCGCGCAACAGGATGTTCAGGCGGTGCAGCAGCAGCCGGTCCGGCGTGACTTCCTGGCCGAAGAAGGCATAGCGCGACGCGGGTTCGCGGTTCGGCGCGACGCTGGCCTCGAAGATGTCCTGCGCGATGCTGATGTGCACCGGACCGGGAGTGGGCCCCGTGGCATGGCTGAGCGCCGCCAGGAGGTTGTGCTCCAGCTGGTCCGGATGCGAGACCAGTGCGTTGTAGCGCGTGCAGCCCTTGAACATCAGGATCGTGTCGACGCCCGAGGCCGCGCCCTCCTGCATCGCGCCGCGGCCGAAAGTCCTGATCGCGCTCTGTCCGGTGATCACCAGCATCGGCACGCCGTCGACGTAGGCACTGCTCACCGGCGTCAGCAGGTTGGTGCAGCCCGGGCCCGAGGTGGCGCTGCACACGCCGATCACGCCGCTCTCGCGCGCGAAGCCGTCGGCCATGAATCCGGCGCCGGCCTCCGAACGCGTCAGCACCCAGCGCACGCCACTCGCCTCGCCCCCGCGCGCCAGTGCGGCCAGGAGCGCATCGATGTTGCCGCCCGGCACGCCGAACACCCAGGGCACGTCGAGCAGGCTGAGGTACTGCACGATCAGTTCGGCGCATGTGGTCGGCGCGATGCTGCCGTCGTCGGCGTCGATCGTCCCGGGTGTCATCTGCTCCCCTGGCGCCTGCAGTCCCTCGAAGGCCGCGGCGCTGCCCTCTTCTGGTGCAGCGCCGCTCCCGTCGCATCGTAGCGTCGTGGCCGCCGGGCCGCGGCGACTATCGCGCCAGAGTGTTAACCGCTTGGCAATTGCCAGCGCACGGCCGCACGGACTGCCATTCGGACGCCGCAGCCGATATATTGGCGCCCGCGCGAATCACCACAGGCACCACCACTCCATGACATCGACCCGCAGCGCCGGCACCGCGAAGCACTGGACCACGTTCCGCGGCGTGCGCGCCCTGAAGGCCTCCCATCCCGAGGTGCGTCGCATCAAGCGCGAGCGCGAGGACCCCAGCCTGCACGGCAACAAGGTCTGGCGTTCGAGCTTCGCGCTGATCGACTACCTGCAGCGCCACCCTCCGACCCCGGGTGCGCGCGTGATCGACGTGGGCTGCGGCTGGGGACTCACCGGCATCTGGCTCGCCAAGCGCTTCGGCGCGCGCGTGCTCTCCGTCGACGCCGATCCGGCGGTGGAGCCCTACCTGGAGCTGCAGGCGCGCGTGAACGGCACGGAGACGGAGTTCATGGCGGGACGCTTCGAACAGCTCGGCCCGCGCCTGCTGACGGGCGCCGAACTGCTGATCGGCACCGACATCTGCTTCTGGGACGAAATGGTCGAGCCGCTGTACGCGCTGCTGCGTCGCGCCGGCCGGGCCGGCGTACAGCGCGCGATCATCGGCGACCCCGGCCGGCCGCCTTTCTGGAGCCTCGCCGGGCGCGTCGAGCGCAAACTGGGCGGCAGCGTGGTCGAGCACCGCGCCGCGCGACACGGCAGCGGGCCCAAGCAGCTGCTGGTGGCGGACTACAGCAGGCTGCGGCGGTGAGACCGCTACCCGGACACCGGACTTGCCCACGGCACGTCCCGTGCCCGCCAGGGATCGCGCGTGCCCGCCACCCGTGACGGCATCCCGCGCTGGGAGCACTACGCGCACGAGGCCGACATCGGCGTGCGCGGCATCGGCGCGACGCGCGAGCAGGCATTCGAGCAGGCGGCACTGGCGCTGACCGCGGTGGTGACGGAACCGTCCGCGGTCGTCGCGCGCGGGGCGATCGAGCTCGGCTGCGAGGCCCCGGACGACGAACTGCTGCTGGTCGACTGGCTCAACGCGCTGATCTACGAGATGGCCACGCGCGGCTGGCTGTTCGCGCGGTTTCGCGTCGCGATCGCCGGGGGCCGGCTCAGCGCGACCGCCTGGGGCGAACCCGTGCAGCGCGAGCGCCACCAGCCGGCGGTCGAGGTCAAGGGCGCGACCTACACCACGCTGCGCGTCGCCCGCGAGGACGGGTACTGGGTCGCGCAGACCGTGGTCGACGTATGATGGGAGGCCGAGCGAACAGCCCCGGGGGCCGTGTGCCATGGACCTGAATCTCCTGCAACGACAGTCCGAATTCGCCTGGGAGATCCCGCCGCGCGGCGCGATGCGCGTGCCGGGCATCCTCTACGCCAGCGAGGAGCTCGTGCGCGACATGGACCCGAAGGTCTACGAGCAGGTGGTGAACGTCGCGACCTTGCCCGGCATCGTGCAGGCCTCCTACGCCATGCCGGACGCGCACTGGGGCTACGGCTTCCCGATCGGCGGCGTCGCCGCCTTCGACGCCGACGCGGGCGGCGTGGTGTCCGCCGGGGGCGTGGGCTTCGACATCTCCTGCGGCGTGCGCTGCCTGCACACCGGCCTCGACCTCGAGCAGCTGATGGCCGGGCAGCGCGCGCTCGCCGACGTGCTGGGCTACAAGGTGCCGGCGGGCGTGGGCAGCACCGGCCGCATCCGCCTCGGCGCGAAGGAGATGGACCACATGCTGGCCGGCGGCGCGCGCTGGGCCGTCGAGCAGGGCTGGGGCGAGGAAGCCGACCTCGCGCGCATCGAGGAGCAGGGCCAGATGCGCGACGCGCGGCCGGCCTGCGTCTCGGCGCACGCACGCGAACGCCAGCGCGACGAGATGGGAACGCTGGGCTCGGGCAACCACTACCTCGAGGTGCAGCGCGTCGCGCAGCTCTTCGACGCCGGGGCCGCAGCGGCCTTCGGCCTGCGCGAGAACGACGTGCTGCTCAGCATCCACTGCGGCTCGCGCGGCCTGGGGCACCAGATCGGCACCGAGTTCCTGAAGCGCATGGCGGTGGCGGCGGCCGAGCACGGCATCCGGCTCCCGGACCGCGAGCTCGCCTGCGCACCGATCGACTCCCCGCTCGGGCAGGAATACCTCGGCGCGATGCGCGCCGCGATCAACTGCGCGCTGGCCAATCGCCAGATCATCACCCACCTCGCGCGCGAGGCCTTTGCCGAGGTGCTGCCGCAGGCCCGGCTCCGACTGCTCTACGACGTCTCGCACAACACCTGCAAGCTCGAGGAGCACGTCGTGGCGGGGCGCAAGCGCCGGCTGTGGGTGCACCGCAAGGGCGCGACTCGCGCCTTCGGCCCGGGACACCCGGACGTCCCGGAAGCCCTGCGCGCGACCGGCCAGCCGGTGCTGATCGGCGGCTCGATGGGCACCAGCTCCTACGTGCTGGTCGGCACGCGCGAGGGCGAGGCGCGTTCGTTCAGCTCGGCCTGCCACGGCGCCGGCCGCGCGATGAGCCGCCACCAGGCCACGCGGCAGTGGAAGGGGCGGCAGGTGATCGACCAGCTGGCCGAGCGCGGCATCCTGATCCGCAGCCCCTCGTACCGCGGCGTCGCCGAGGAGGCGCCGGGCGCCTACAAGGACGTCTCGGCCGTGGTCGACGCGGCCGAAGCCGCCGGGCTCGCGCGCAAGGTCGCGCGGCTCGAACCGCTGGTCTGCATCAAGGGTTGATGCCCGCGATGGCGATCCACAACGCCGACATCGCCGCGGTGTTCGGGCAGATCGCCGACCTGCTCGAGATCGAGGGCGCCAACCCGTTTCGCGTGCGCGCCTACCGCAACGCCGCGCGCGAACTGGAAATGCTGGGCGTCCCGGCAGCCGAGATGCTCGCTCGCGGCGAGGACCTGCGCGAGCTGCCCGGCATCGGCGACGACCTCGCGGCCAAGATCGCCGAGATCGTCGCCACCGGCAGCTGCAGGGCGCTCGAGAAGCTCCGGCGCGAGCTGCCCCCGACCATCACGCAGCTGCTCGAGATCCCGCACCTCGGGCCCAAACGCGTGCGCGCGCTGCACGAGCGACTCGGGGTGCAGACGCTGGAGCAGCTGGCCGAGGCTGCGCGCGGCGGACGCGTCCGCGCCCTGGCGGGCTTCGGGCCTAAGACCGAGGAGGCGATCCTCGAGGCGCTGGCGCAGCACGCCGCCGCCCCGGCACGCCTCGAGCGCGCGATCGCCGCGCAGTACGCCGAGCCGCTGCGCGCGGCGCTCGCCGACGTCCCGGGGGTGCGCGAGGCGGTGATCGCCGGCAGCTTCCGCCGCGCGCGCGAAACCGTCGGCGACGTCGACATCCTGGTCAGCGCCGGCGCGGCCGCGCCGGTCATGGATCGCTTCGTGCATTACGAGGAGGTGGGCCAGGTGCTCGCCGAGGGCGACACGCGCGCGACGGTGGTGCTGAAGTGCGGGCTGCAGGTCGACCTGCGCGTCGTGGCCCCGGAGAGCCACGGCGCCGCCCTGCTCTACTTCACGGGCGCCAAGGCGCACAACATCGCGCTGCGCCGCATTGCGCAGTCGCGCGGCCTGAAGCTGAGCGAATACGGGCTGTTCCGCGGGGCCAGGCGCACCGCCAGCGCCACCGAGGCGTCGGTTTACCGCGCCCTCGGGCTGCCCTGGATCGCGCCGGAACTGCGCGAGGACCGCGGCGAGATCGAGGCGGCGCGCGCCAGGAAGCTCCCCCGGCTCATCGAGCGTGCCGACCTGCGCGGCGACCTGCACGTGCACACCCGCGCCAGCGACGGCCACGACACGCTGCGCGCGATGGCCGAGGCGGCGCGCGCCGCCGGCCTCGAGTACATCGCGATCACCGAGCACTCGCGCCGCCTCGCGGTCGCGCACGGGCTCGACCCGGAGCGGCTGCGCCGGCAGATGGCCGAGATCGACGCCCTCAATGCGGAGCTCGAGGGGATCACACTGCTGAAAGGCATCGAGGTCGACATCCTCGAGGACGGCCGCCTCGACCTGCCCGACGAAGTGCTCGCCGACTGCGACCTCGTCGTCGGCGCCGTGCACTCCGCCTTCGACCTGCCGCGCGCGAAGCAGACCCGGCGCATCCTGCGCGCACTGGAAAACCCCCGCCTGTCCATCCTCGCGCACCCGACGAATCGCGTGATCGGCACGCGCGCGGCCTGCGATATCGACATGCTGCGCGTGGTGCGCCAGGCGCGCGAGCGCGGCTGCTTCCTCGAACTGAACGCACAGCCCGGGCGCCTGGACCTCCTCGACACGCATTGCCGGCTGGCGCGCGACGAGGGCGTGCTGGTGGCGATCGGCTCGGACGCGCACGGCGTGCGCGACTACGCCAACCTCGACTGGGGCATAGGCCAGGCGCGGCGCGGCTGGCTGGGCGCCGCCGACGTGGTGAACACGCGCACCCTGGCGCAGCTGCGCCGGCTGCTCGCGAAGGGACGCCGGTGAGCGCAGGCATCCGGCTGTTCCTGGCCGGCGACGTGATGACGGGGCGCGGCATCGACCAGATCCTGCGCCACCCGGGCGATCCGGGGCTGCACGAGAGTTGCGTGCAGAACGCGCTCGACTACGTGGCGCTCGCGGAGGCGACGAGCGGGGGGATCCCGCGCGGCGTGGACGATGCCTACGTCTGGGGCGACGCGCTCGGGGAGCTCGCGCGGGCGCGCCCCGCCGCGCGCATCGTCAACCTCGAGACCGCGATCACGCGCAGCGCGGACTGGCAGCCGAAGGGCATCAACTACCGCATGCATCCGGCGAACGCGGGCTGCCTGCGCGCCGCGGCGATCGACTGCGCCGTGCTGGCCAACAACCACGTGCTCGACTGGGGCGTAGCGGGACTCGACGAAACGCTGCAGACGCTCG
>CAYXJM010000078.1:0-9542 GCA_964465455.1 uncultured Klebsiella sp. | reverse complement strand
CTTCTGCGGCGCGCTGAGCAGCACGTCGACGCCGGCGGCGCGCATGTCCACCCACATCGCGCCCGAGGCGATGCAGTCGAGCACGAACAGGCCGCCCACGCCGTGGACGGCATCGGCGACGGCGCGCACGTAGGCGTCCGGAAGGATCATGCCCGAGGCGGTCTCGACGTGCGGCGCGAACACCACCGCGGGGCGCTCGCGGCGGATCGTGTCGACGACCTCGTCGATCGGCGCCGGCGCGAACGGGGCCTGCGCCGCGTCGGCGGTGCGCCGTGCCTTGAGCACGGTCGACGCCGCGGCGATGCCGCCGGCCTCGAGGATCTGGGTCCAGCGGAAACTGAAGAAGCCGTTGCGGATCACCAGCGTCTTCGCGCCGCCGGCGAACTGCCGCGCCACGGCCTCCATCGCGTAGGTGCCGCCGCCGGGCACGACGGCCACCGAGCGCGCGCCGTAGGCCTGCTTCAGTCCGCGCGAGACGTCGTTCATCACGCCCTGGAAGGCGCGCGACATGTGGTTCAGCGAGCGGTCGGTGTAGACCACCGAGTACTCGAGCAGGCCATCGGGATCGACGTCGGGCAGCAGGCCGGGCATGGCGGTTCTCGCGTCTGGACCAAAGGGGGGCGCAGAGTCTCGGCGATTCGTCCGCGGGTGGCAAGCGCGCTCCGGCGTGAGCCCTGGCGTGGTGCGCCGTGGCGCGGGCCTGCGTGGTTCCTCAGAACTTGCCGATCATCGCCGTGAGCTGGCGCGTGTCGATGCCGCGCGAGCGCGCGACGATCTCCTCCCGGTAGCGCGGCGCGATGATGCGCGCCTCCTCGAGCAGTCCGGTGAAGGTCGATTTGAGCGCCTGGGCATCCAGCGTGCGTCCGCCGGCGTAGTAACGCTCGGCGACGCGTCCGAGCGCGTAGGTGGTGGCGAAGCTCATGCCGGAGCTCGCGGCCTGTTTGCCGAGGCCGCGCCCCAGTCCGCCGGCGATGCTGCCGAGCAGGCCGCCGAGGAGCTTGCGTCCGGCCTGTTCGAGGTACTGCGAGGTGAGCCCGACGCCGAGCGTGGCGAGGAAGTCCTTCGCGTGGCCGCGGTCCATCTCGTAGCCGTAGGACTTGCCGATCCGGTACACCAGGCGCATCTGCAGCGGGATGATCGCGAGCGAGGACAGCGATTCGGGCAGCAGCTCCAGCGCGGCGTTGGTGATCGCGGCGTCCAGGATCAGCTTGTCCATCTCGGCCTGCGACAGGGTGCCGGCACCCGGCGCGGCCGATGTCGCCGCTGCGGCGGCGGCTGGCGCAACCTCGGGTGCGGCCGCGGCCGCGGCGATCGCGTCCGCCTCGGCCGAGATCGCGCCGGCCTGGGTCGCGCCCAGGCCCAGCGCGGCCGCGAGCCGCGCCAGGAATTCGCGCTCGGCCGGGCCCTGCACGCCGTCGGCATCGCAGACGCCCGCGGCCATCTCGTAGGCCAGCTGCCGCGACGCCGTCGACTGCAGCGCGCCGGCCACCGTGGCGAGGTCCGGCTTCGCCACCAGCACGTCGCGGTACAGCGCCGCGAGATTCAAGCTGCCGTCGGCATCGAGCGCCTCGGCCAACTGCTTGACCGCGGCGCGTTCGCGCTCGTCCTTCATGCCGTCGGCGAAGGCGGCCATCAGCGCGATGGTGATGATCGAACGGATCTCGTCGTGGCTCATGGGCGGCTCCTGCAGCGTGATGCGTCTCGGGTCACACGGGGCGGAAGCATAGCAGGGCGGCCGCAGGGGTCGGACCACGGCCTGGCGGCCTCCGGCACGGGCGGATCACGTGAAATTACCTTCGGTAACATTATTTTCGCGTAATCTTCCGCTTTCCGCTCCCGCATATTGACAAATATAAACAGCAATAAAAACAGATAGATAAATCACCAAGTGATCCGGTATCTGCAGGATTGAGTAAAAGTTCTGCCACTTGCAACTGGCAAATTCGAGTTCGAGTGTTACCCTGTGTATCAAACGGTAACAAACCTGCCCGATCATGACTGCGGGCCTGTTACCTGCAAGACCACCTGAAGCGAGGAGATCGCCATGAAGAGACTGAGTGTGATGCTGCTGCTGGCATTCGTCGCCCACGGCGCGCTTGCCAACCAGGCTGGCGCGGACGGTGTCGCCGACGCGTCGCGCGCCGCGGAAGCGGTGGCCGGCGCGACGATGGCCGAAACCGAAACGCTGCTCGACCGCAAGGCGGCGGAAATGATCGAGAAGACCGTCGACGAGGCGAACCGCCGGTTCGACGACGAGATCGATCGCCGCCTCAGCGGGCTGCTGAAGGTTTCGCTGCTGGACTGAGCGCTGCCTGCCTCCGCGAGGGGGCGCGGCTGCCCGCGGTCGTGATACCGTGGCGGCGTCCGGGACGGGTCCCGGACGCCGGACACAACGGCGACTGCGGGGAGCGGCAATGCAGGCGAAGGGAGTCGACGCGGAATTCCGCTACGCGAAGCGGTTCATCGACATCCTCGACAGCCGCATGGCGTATGTCGACGCGGGGGACGGCGCGCCGATCGTGTTCCTGCACGGGAACCCCACGTCCTCTTATCTCTGGCGCAACATCATTCCCTGGGCCGAGCCGCTCGGCCGGTGCATCGCGCCGGACCTGATCGGCATGGGCGATTCCGGCCGGCTGGTGCCGGGCGGGCCCGGGCGCTACGGCTTCGCGGAGCAGCGTGCCTATCTCGATGCCTTTCTCGAGGCGCTCGCGCTGCGCGAGGGCGTCACGCTGGTGCTGCACGACTGGGGTTCCGTGCTGGGTTTCGACTGGGCGAATCGCCATCGCGGCGCGATCCGTGGCATCGCCTACATGGAGGCCGTCGTGCGCCCGGTGTCACGCGCGGATCTGGGTGCGGACACGCTGCCGATGTTCGAGGCGCTGCGCTCGCCCGAGGGCGAACGCCTGATCCTCGAGCGGAACATGTACGTCGAGGAGGCCCTGCCGCGCACGGTGCTGCGCACACTCGGCGAGCAGGAGATGGCGGCCTACCGCGCGCCGTTCCGCGAGCCGGGGGAGGGGCGGCGCGCGATGCTCACGCTGTGCCGCGAGGTGCCCTTCGACGGCACGCCGCGCGAGGTGTGGGACAGCGAGGCTGCCTATGCCGCGTGGCTGCCGACCACGACGTTCCCGAAGCTCTTCGTCAACGCCGAGCCCGGCGCATTCCTGACCGACGACAAGCGTGGCTTCTGCCGCACCTGGCCGAACCAGCAGGAGGTCACGGTGCCGGGGCTGCATTTCCTGCAGGAGGACTCGCCCGCGGAGATCGGCGCGGCGCTGGCGGCCTGGCTCGCCGGGCTGCCCGGCGCGGCGGGATGAGACCCGCTCGGCAGTCCGGGCACGCCGGCGCGTGCTATAGATGACACCTTCCGCAGCCTGACCAGGGACGGTGCATGACACCCGCCGAGCTTCTCGACGGTATCGACAGACTCGGCTCGCTGCCCGAGGCGGTGGTGCGGGTCAACCAGCTGATCGATTCCCCCGGGGCGAGCCTCGCCGAGATCGGCGAGGTCATCGCCCACGACGCCGCCCTCTCTGCCCGCCTGCTCCGGCTGGTCAACAGCGCGTTCTACGGCTTTCCCGCCGCGATCGGCACCGTGTCGCGGGCCATCGGCCTGATCGGGACCGACGAGGTGCGCTCGCTCGTGGTCGCCTCGACGGCCGTCTCGGTCTTCGCCGGCATCGATGCGCGGCTGGTCGACATGAATGCCTTCTGGCTGCGCAGCGTCTACTGCGGACTGGTGGCGCGAAAGGTCGCGGCCGCCCGCTTCCGGCGCGGCACCGAAACGCAGTTCCTGGCCGGCCTGCTGCACGACATCGGCAGGCTGGTGCTGTTCCGCCGCCTGCCCGGGCGCGCCGCCGCGATGCTCGCCGAGGCCGAGGCGAGCGGTGCCCCGTTGCACCGCATCGAGCGCGAGGCGCTGGGCTTCACCGCGGCCGAGGTGGGGGCCGAACTGCTCGAGCGCTGGAGGCTGCCACGGCAGCTGTGGGAGCCGATCCGCTGCCAGCACGCGCCGGGCGCCGCGCACGCGCACCCCTGGGAGGCGGCCGCGCTGCACGTCGCGCGCGCGGTGACGGACCGCTTCGAGCCCGAGCTGAAGACCGCGGAGCGTTGCGGCGACCTGGATGCGCTGCCGGTTGCCGCCGAGACGCTGGCGATGCTCGGCCTCGGCGGCGCGCGGCTCGGCGCCATCGCCTTCGAGGCGAACGTCGAGAGCCTGGACGTGCTCGGCGTGCTGAACCCGTCGGCGGCAACGATCTTCTAGGGGCGGTCGTCGCCGGATCCGGCCGGCGTGAAAAAAAAGACCGATTGCCGTATCATCGCCGCGATCGAAGACCCTGTTTTTGTTGGGAATTTGCCTCTGCAGACCCGCGACCCGGCGGCAGTGCGCAATGCGCCAGCCGTCGCGGGGCGGGCTCTGGTCCGGAACGTTCCCGTCACCGGGGGGTGATCGGCCCCCGCCCCGTGCCCAGCATGTCGATGGCCCTTCGGGCGAAGGATGGCTTTTGCGCAGTAACTTCAGCAACTCGAGACTGGTGCGCCTGCTCGGTCACTGGATGCCCCAGGACGCCGACGGGCCGCGGCAGGACGTGGCCGAGCGCCTGGCCCAGTGGCTGAGCGTCGCCGACGTCATCAGGCTCCACGCCGCGCACGAGTCGATCGCCTCGCTCGCGGCGCCGGTGCCGGCGGGCGCGCGGCCGGCCGATGTCGCGGCCGTCCAGGAGGAGCTGTCGCGGGTGCGCGCGGCGCTGGAGCAGGCCGTCGCCGCCGCCGATGCGGGCACGGCCCGCGAGCCCGAGGCGGCCTACGCGCCTTACCACCGCCGCTACCTGGACCAGCAGCGGCGCATGGGCATGAGCATCGATGCCCTGCGCAACCGGGTCCGCCAGACGCTCGCGGGCGCATCGCCCCGGCTGGCGCAGCTGGCCGAGCTGGACGCCGTGCTGGCGCGCCTGTTCGGCGCCCGCGAGCAGCAGCTGCTGGCCACGGTGCCGGCGTGCCTCGGGGAACGCTTCGAGCAGCTGCGCCGGCAACAGCCCGGCGACGCCGACGCGGCGTCGCGCGGCGCGTGGCGCGACACCTTTGCCCGCGAATTCCGGGAAGCCCTGCTGGCCGAACTGGAGCTCCGCCTGCAGCCGGTCGCAGGAATGATCGACGCACTCAGCAACGAAATGAAGCCACACCGATGAGCAGTACCGCAGCCGGCCGCACGGCCCTCTTCTTCGCCTTTGCCCTCGGCCTGACGACCGTCGCCTGGGTGGGCGCAGGTTTCGTCGGCTCCAACCCGATCGCCCTCGCGATGACGCTGGCCATCGCCGCGGTGTACGCGCTGGGCGCGCTGGAGATCCGCCGCTTCCGCGCCGGCACGCGCTCGCTGGCGGCGGCGCTGGCCGACGTGCCGCAGCCGCTGGCGAGCCTCGACGACTGGCTGGTGCGCGTGGATCCGGCGCTGCGCAACGCCGTGCGCCTGCGCATCGAGGGCGAGCGCGTCGCCCTGCCCGGGCTTGCGCTCACGCCCTACCTGGTGGGCCTGCTGGTGATGCTGGGCATGCTCGGCACCTTCCTCGGGATGATCGTCACGTTCAAGGGCACCGTGTTCGCGCTCGAGGGCTCGGCGGACCTGCAGGCCATCCGCTCCGCGCTGGCGGAACCCATCAAGGGCCTCGGCCTCGCCTTTGGCACCTCGGTGGCCGGGGTGGCCGCCTCGGCGATGCTCGGCCTGATGGCGGCCATCGTGCGCCGCGAGCGCATGGACGCGGCGCGGCAGCTCGATGCGCAGGTCGCCGCCGTCTTCCGTCCGTTCTCGCTCGTCCACCAGCGCCAGGAAACGTTCCGCGCGCTGCAGCAGCAGGCGAGCGCGCTGCCCGACGTGGCGCGGCAGCTGCAAGGCCTGATCGAGCAGACCGAGCGCCGCGCCCTACAGCTGGACGAACAGCTGCTCGCGCGCCAGGACCAGTTCCACCGCGACGCGAGCGAAGCCTACACCGGCCTCGCGCGCTCCGTCGCGCAAGCGCTGGAAGACAGCCTGACAGCCTCCGCGCGCGCGGCGGGCGACAGCATCCGGCCGGTCGTGGAGTCCGCGATGACGGCCATTGCCGACGAGTCGCAGCGCACGCAGCAGCGCGTGAGCGAGGAGGTGCAGGCGCGGCTCGACCGGCTGCTGGCCGGCTTCGGCGCCACCGCCGGCACCGTGGCCGAGGGCTGGACCGCGGCCCTCGCGGCGCACGCGCGCACCAGCGAACGCCTGGCCGATGGTCTCGGCGGGACGCTCGCGGCCTTCTCGGATGCCTTCGCGCAGCGCTCCGCTGCGCTGGTGGCCAGCGTCAGCGCGACGCTGGAGAACGCGGCCGGCACGATGGCCGAGCGGGCGAGCGAGCAGGCCGTCCGTGCCCAGCACGACATCACGCGGCTGCTCGCCCAGTCCGAGGAACTGGTCCGCGCGCGCGTGGAGTCCGAATCGCGCTGGGCCGCGCAGCAGGGCGAGCGCATGGAGCAGCTCGCCGCGCTGTGGCGCACCGAGCTCGCGGCGCTGCGCGACGCCGAAGCCGCGCGCGGCGAGGCCGCGGTGCAGCGCCTCGGCGAGCTGCAGGGCGCGCTGGCCGTTCACCTGGCCACGCTCGGCGCGGCGCTCGAGGATCCGCTGAACCGGCTGCTGCGGACCGCGGCCGAGGTGCCGCAGGCCGCGGCCGAGGTGATCGCCGAGCTGCGACGGGAAATCAGCGGCCTGGCCGAGCGCGACAACCTGGCGTTGCAGGAGCGCGCCGTGCTGACGGAGCGCATGGGCGCGCTCCTGCAGACCGTCGCCGAGGCCACGGGCGAACAGCGTGCCGCGATCGAAGCGCTGGTCGGCTCCGCCAGCGCGGTGCTGGACCGGGTCGGCCGGCAGTTCGCCGCGACGCTGGACGCCCAGACCGGCCGTGCGGAGGAAGCGGCGGCGCAGGTCGCGGGCAGCGCGATCGAGCTGGCCAGCCTCGGCGAGGCCTTCCAGCACGGCGTGCAGCTCTTCAGCGCCGCCAACGGGCAACTGCTCGACGGCCTGCAGCGCCTCGAAGGCGCGGTCGACCGGTCCATCGCGCGCAGCGACGAGCAGCTCGCCTACTACGTGGCGCAGGCGCGCGAGGTGATCGACCTCAGCATCGGCGCGCAGCAGGGCATCCTGGAGGACCTGCGCCGCCTGCGCTGCGAGCCGGCCGTGCTGGCCGGGGAGCCCGCGTGATGGGCGGGCTGGACGGCCACGACGAGGGGATCGGGGATACCGCGCCGGTCTGGGCCGTGTTCGGCGACCTGATGTCGGGCCTGCTGGGCGCCTTCGTGCTGATCCTGGTCGGGGTGCTGGTGATGCAGATGGATCTCGCGGCCAGCCTGCAGGCGGAGACGGAGAAACGCCGGCAGGAGGAGCAGCGCCGCATCGCGCTGGAACAGGCCCTGGCGATCCCGCTGCAGACGGGCCGCGTGACCCTGAGCAACGGCCGCATCGGCATCAGCGGCAGCGTGCTGTTCCCGGTGAACTCGGATCAGCTGTACCCCGACGGCCGGCTGCTGCTGAAGAGCCTCGTGCCGCCGCTGCTGGTGTACCTGGGCGAGCGCGACGAGATGCTGATGGTGAGCGGCTTCACCGACGACAGGCCCGTCCTCGAAGGCAACCGGCGCTTCGCCGACAATCTCGAGCTCTCGGCCCAGCGCGCGCTGACGGTCACGCGGGCGCTGATCGAGGAAGGCATGCCGCCGTCGCGCGTGTTCAGCGCCGCGTTCGGCGCCGAGCAGCCGGTGGCATCCAATGCCGACGAGGCGGGGCGCGCGCGGAACCGGCGGGTGGAAATGGCGCCGGTGCCGCGCGCGCCCGGCGCCGGGGCGCCGGCCGGTGGCTGAGCCCGAGTCGGCAACGGCGCCGGGCACTGCGGAGCCGCCGTCGCACGCGGAAGCGGCGCTCCTCGCCGCGCTCGCGTCGTTGCGCGACGCCGGCGCCGGGCAGCGCGACCCGGTGCGCTTTCGTTACGCCGAGGCGCTCGCGCGGCGGATGCCGGCGGCGCCCGCGGCCGTGCGCCGCTTGCTGCACGGCCGACTGCAACAGGCCGTGGCGGACTGCGCCGCAGCCGTCGGCGCGCCGCAGCCGGCCGCCGACCGGCACGACGGCGCCGCGGCAGGCGAGCCGCGGGCGAGGCAGGCCCCGGCAGCGCCGCTCGGCGAGCTGAACCGCTACATCCGGGCGGTTACGGGCAGCGCCGCTTCGTCCGCTGCCGACGGTGTGCCGGCGGGCGCCGGCGACGGGGCGCCCGAGCTGAAGAGCGCCCGCCGTTTCCGCGAGGCCTGGTCGAGGATCTCGGCCGAGGACGCGGTGGAGCGGGCGGTCGGTCGCGGGCCGGAAAATGCCGGTCCGCTCAATTCGCACATGCTCGTGCTGCGCACGCTGACCCTGGCGCGCGCTCTCTCGCCCGACTACCTGCGGCGCTTCCTGTCGCAGGCGGACACGCTGCTGTGGCTGGACGGCGCGCGCGCCACGCTGCAGCAACCCCGGCGCCGGCCGCGGGCCGCGCGTCAGGGCGGCGCCGGGAAACGGGGGTGAGGGGTTCGCGCTAGGCGTTCCTGCCGTAGATGTACTCGTGCAGCACGCGGTGGATGTTGGAGATGTTGCTCTCCTGTACCGGGTTCGGCCGCGCCGCCTTCCAGCCGCGCGAGCGCATGCCCTTGTGCACCGCGATCATGTTGGAGAAATCCTGCTCGAGGATCGGGTTCCTGCCCTTGAAGGCCGCGGGGCTCTCGTAGAACTCGTGCTCGACCTTCGGCTCCTTGCCCGGCGCGTAGCGGCCCAGGCTCCAGATGTCGAAGATCGTCGAATCCGGGTCGTCGCCGTTGGGGCGCGAGCGGTACCAGAAGGCCCCTTCCACCGTCGGGAGAATGCTCGAGTTCGGGAAGACCTGCACTTCGGTGGGAATCATGTGCGCGGGCGTCAGCCGCTCCGGGTAGCGCGCACCGGACTTGATGATCTCCTCGCGCCGCAATTCGGCCAGGCGCGCGCGGGCTTCGCCCAGCGTCATCCCCGCGGGCCCTTCGTCGCGCAGGCGACGGGCGGCCGCGAGGCCTTCCTCGTGGTACAGCCCGTGCAGCTGGTGATAGGTGTTCTCGACGTTGGTGTAGATGTAGTCGCGCGCGTCCTTGAACTCCGACCTGTCGTTGAACTCGTAGTGGCGTCCGCCGGTGTGCGCGCCGTGGCGCAGCCCGGGGCCGTAGAAATCCTCCAGGCCGGGCGCGGGGCCGTGGCCCCAGCGTTCCAGCTGCGGGTGCGTGCCCTTGACGTGGTAGGCCTCGACGAAGGCCTCCAGCGCCACTTTCCAGTTCACCGGGAACACGATGCTCTGCCAGGAGCGCATGCGGCAGAGTTCCCACTCGTAGACGTCGAACTTGTCGGGCAGCGGCGCGAGGAACTCGCGCAGCGGCTCGCAGTCCGGATCCATGTTGATCCACACCCAGCCCGCCCACGTGTCCGCCCTGACCGGGGACATCGACAGGTCCTCGTCGGCGAACTGCGGGCAGCCCTTCCA
>CAYXJM010000077.1:0-9551 GCA_964465455.1 uncultured Klebsiella sp. | reverse complement strand
CGTGGCCGGCGAGGCGGTCGCCGCGGCGATCGAGCGCGGCAAGGCGGGCGCGCTGTACCCGATCGGGCAGGAGAACCTGTACTGGACGCAGCTGCTCACCCGCCTCGCGCGCGCCGACGGCCGCGCCATCCGTGTCCTGACGGTGCCGACGCCCCTGGTCCGGTTCGGTTTCGGCGCCGTGCAGCTCGCACACCGGCTGCAGGGAAAGGAAGCCGGGCTCGACCTGCCCCGTTTCACGGCCGTGCAGACGGCCGCGGCGTGGATCGATCCCGAGCGCTCGCGCCGGGCGCTCGGCTACGCGCTCGACGACCTCGACCGGGCCTTCAGGGAAACCGTCGCCGCGGTGCCGTGAGCGCGCTCAGGCCGGCCCCCACGCGGAGTGGAAGCTGCCCTCGCGGTCGAGGCGCTCGTACGTGTGCGCGCCGAAGTGGTCGCGCTGGGCCTGGATCAGGTTCGCGGGCAGGCGCGCGCTGCGCATGCCGTCGAACCACGCGAGCGCCGCGGCCAGCGCCGGCAACGGGATGCCGCACGCGGCGCCGTCGCAGACCGTGGCGCGCAGGCCCGCGATGTCGGGACCGAGCGCCGCTGCGACGGCGGGATCGAGCAGCAGGTTCCTCAGCGCGGGATCGGACGCGAACGCGGCGCGGATGGGCTCGAGGATCGCCGCGCGGACGATGCAGCCGGCGCGCCAGATGCGTGCCACCGTCGCGAGGTCCGTGCCGAAGCCGTGCTCGCGCGACGCCGCGTCGATCTGCGCGAAGCCCTGCGCGTAGGCGATCCAGGCCGCGGCGGAATACGCCTGCTCCAGCGCGGCGAGTGCCGCCGCGCGATCGCTGCGCACCGCGGGCTGTTGCGGGTACAGCGCCGCCAGCCGCCGCCGCTCGGCCTGCCGCGCCGACACGGCGCGCGCCGTCACCGCCGCATCGATCGCCGGCACCGGCACGCCGAGGTCCATCGCGTCCTGCGAGGTCCACTTGCCGGTGCCCTTGCCGCGTGCCCGGTCGGCAACCGCGTCGATCAGATCGCCCGCGCCGAGCGGGTCGCGCGTGCCGAGCACGGTGACCGTGATCTCGACGAGGAAGCTCTGCAGGCGCCCGGCGTTCCAGCGCGCGAACTCCGCGGCCATCTCCGCGTTCGTCATGCCGAGGCGCCGGCGCATCACGTCGTAGCACTCGGCGAGCATCTGCATCAGCCCGTACTCGATGCCGTTGTGGATCATCTTCACGTAGTGGCCGGCGGCTCCCTTGCCCATCGGCGCCACGCAGGGCTCGTCGCCGGCGCGCGCCGCGACGCTCTCCAGCACCGCGCGCAGCCGCTCCCACGCGTGCGCCCCGCCGCCGGGCATCATGCTCGGCCCGCGGCGCGCGCCGCTCTCCCCGCCCGAGACGCCCATGCCCACGAACGCGACGCCCCAGGGCTCGAGCTCCTCGATGCGCCGGGTGGTGTCGCGGTGGAAGCTGTTGCCAGCGTCGACGACGAAGTCGCCCGCCTCGAGCAGCGGCAGCAGCTCCGCGATCACCGCATCGACCGCCGCGCCCGCCGGCACCAGCAGCATCACGACCCGCGGCCGGCGCAGCGCGCGCACGAAGGGGGCGAGCTCGCTGAAGCCGTGCAGGTTGGGCAGCGCCGCGGCGCGGATGCGCGCGAGCTTCTCCGGGTTGCGGTGATAGCCGGCCACCGCGTGGCCGTGATCGGCCATGTTCAGCAGCAGGCTCATGCCCATCGTGCCCAGGCCGACCAGGCCGAGCTCCAGATTCGCGGAATGGTTCATCGCGGGCTCCTCGTCTGGGCAGGGGCGTGGCGGACCGCCGGCCGGCCCGCGGCCCCGTCGCGCCCGGAGACCAGGGGCGCGCGGAGCAGCTCCTCGAGTCGCTCGAGGCCGACCGGCGGACTGAAATGATAGCCCTGCACGTAATCGCAGCCCAGCGCGCGCGCGAACTCGACGTGCGCGGCGCACTCGACGCCCTCGGCGACGACCTCGAGCTGCAGGTTCTGTCCCATCGCCACCACGGCGCGCACGATCGCCTCGTCGTTCGGGTCGGTGCCGATGCCGGCGACGAAATCGCGGTCGATCTTGAGCGCCGAGAACGGGAATCGCTTCAGGCTGCCGAGCGAGGACCAGCCGGGGCCGAAGTCGTCGAGCGCGAGCCGCACCCCCGACTCGCGCAGCGCGCCGAGCACGCGCGCGGCCTGCTCGGGATGGTGGATCAGCAGGCTCTCGGTGACCTCGATCTCGAGGTCCCCGGGCGCGAGCCCGCACTCGGCGAGTACCTGCTGCACGAGGTCGAACAGCTGGCCGCGCTGGATCTGCAGCGCCGAGACGTTCACCGCGACGTGATGCATGTCGCAGCCCGCGGCGCGCAGCCGCGCCAGCGCGCGGCAGCTCTCGCGCAGCACCCACTCCCCGATCGCGAGGATCAGCCCGTTGGCTTCCGCGACCGGGATGAACTGGTCGGGCGGCACGTGGCCGAGCTCCGGATCATGCCAGCGGATCAGCGCCTCGGCGGCGCGGATGCGCCCGTCGCGCAGGCTCACCTTGGGCTGGAACAGCAGCTGGAACGCGTTGCCCGCCATCGCCTGGCGCATGCGCGCCTCGAGCACCAGGCGGCGGCGCGCGCTCGAGGTCATTTCGGCGTCGTAGAACGCGAAAGTGCTCTTGCCCTCCTCCTTGGCGCGGTACATCGCGGTGTCGGCGTTGCGCACCATGTCCTCGGCGCTGGCGGCGTCGCCCGGACACAGCGCGATGCCGATGCTCGCACCGACGTAGAGTTCGTGGCCGTCGATCGCGAAGGCGCGCGTCATGTCCTCGACCAGCCCCGCCGCGAGGCGCGCCACGTCCTGACGCGTGCGCACGTCCTCGAGGACGACGAGGAACTCGTCACCGCCGAGGCGCCCGACGGTGTCGCTGCGACGCATGCGGGTGCACAGCCGCTCGCCGACGGCCACGAGCAGCCGGTCGCCGACCGCGTGCCCCAGGGTGTCGTTGATGGCCTTGAAGCCGTCGAGGTCCACGAACAGCGCGGCCAGCGGGTGCTGCCGGCGCTGCGCGCGCTGGAACGCGTGGCGCAGGCGGTCGGTTATCAGGGCGCGGTTCGGCAGCCCGGTCAGCGCGTCGTGGGTAGCGAGGTATTCGAGGCGCGATTCGGAATCCTTGAGCGCGCTGATGTCGGTGACCACGCAGACGTAGTTGAGCAGCGTGCCGGCATCGTCCGTGACCGCGCTCACGCTGATCCACTCGGGCAGCACGCGGCCGTCCTTGCGGCGGTTCCAGACCTCGCCCTGCCACCTGCCCTGCGTGCGCAGCGCTTCCGACAGCGCCGCGAAGAACGCGCCGTCGTGGCGGTCCGACTTGCGCATCGACGGCTCCTGCCCGAGCAGCTCCTCGCGCGAGTAGCCGCTGATCTGCGTGAACGCGCGGTTGACGTCGACGATCCGCAGCGCCGGGTCGGTGATCATCACGCCCTCGAGCGAGTTCTCGTAGACCGCGGCCCAGCGC
This sequence comes from uncultured Klebsiella sp., assembly GCA_964465455.1. Lineage (GTDB taxonomy): Bacteria > Pseudomonadota > Gammaproteobacteria > Pseudomonadales > UBA5518 > UBA5518. The sequence goes on along the minus strand of CAYXJM010000077.1, from coordinate 6,055 downwards.
CGGCGTTCCTGCTCGATCAGCACGCGCTCGGTCACGTCCTGCACGGTACCGAGCGAGCGCAGCGGCGCGCCGCCGGCGGCGAAGAAATGCGTGCAGCGCTCCTCGACCCACTTGATGCGCCCGTCGGGCGTCACGATGCGGTGAATCACCTGGTACTGCCGTTGCCCGGCCAGCGACGAGCCGTAGGCGGCATCGACCAGCGCGCGGTCGTCGGGGTGGATGGCCGCGTGGAACGACTCGTCGGTGGGCACGAAGTCCTCGCGCGAGCGTTCGAATATGCGGAAGGTCTCGTCCGACCAGTCGAGTCGCCCGCTCGCGATGTCGAGCTCCCAGTGCCCGAGCCGCGCCACCGCCTGCGCCTCGGTGAGCTGGCGCATGCGCTTCTGCAATTCCGCCTCGAGGGCCGTGTGATCGGCCGCGACACCGCGCGCGCGCGTCGACGGGAGCTCGTCGGACGACGGTGACGCAGGCTCATCCGGCGCGGCGAGCGCCGCCCGATCCTCGAATGCAGACACGATGAAAATCCCGCGGGCCAGACAGGGCCATTAAAGACCATGACCCCCGCGGTGTCGAGAAGAAAGCCGGCCGGCGCGCGCGGCCCGCGGACGGATCAGCCCGCGGCCTGCAGCGCGGGCCAGATGCTGCAGATCTCGCCGTCCTTCATGACCATCGCCAGGCGGCGCTTGTCGGTGAGTATGGTCACGTCCTCCAGCGGATTGCCGTCCACCAGCAGCATGTCGGCGAGCATGCCGGGCCGCAGCGTGCCGAGATCGCCCTCCTCGCGCATGGCGAGACCGCCGTTGCGGGTGGCGCACACCAGGGCGTCCGCCGCCGAATAGCCGTAGTAATCCATGAAGAACCGGAGGTCGCGGGCATTGGTGCCCTGCATGCTCCAGGCAAAGCCGTAGTCGCCGCCGATCAGGTGGCGGATGCCGCGCTTGCGCAACTCGGTGTGCGTCTTCACCGACTCCTCGATCAGCCCGGGAATGCCCATCGCTTCCGCCGCCGCGCGCGGCATGCCGAAATCCGCCGCCTCGTGCAGCATGGTGTGGAACAGGCTGATCGTCGGGGCCACGAAGATGCGATCCTTCGCCGCCTCGAGCATGTCGAGCGTCTCCTCGTCGGTGTACTCCGCGTGATAGATCACGTCGACGCCGGCGACGAGGGAATGCCGGATCGACTCGATCGAACGCGCGTGGACGTTGACCTTCTTGCCGAAGCTGTGCGCCGTCTGCACCGCCATGCGGATTTCCTCCAGCGACATCAGCGTGGCGTGCGCCGGCGTGTCGGGGTAGAACGGATCGCCGGAGACGTCGAGCTTGATGTTGTCGCAGCCCTCGCGGCAGCACAGGCGCACGGCCTTGCGCATCTCCTCGGCGCCATCGACGACGATCGACGGACCGTTGCGCGGATTGTGCAGCCGGCTCTCGTCCCCCAGCGCCCCGGTCACCGTGATCTCGAGGGAGCCGGCGCGCACGCGCGGGCCCTGCAGGCGCCCGGCGTTGATCTCGTTGCGCACCGCGACGTCGAGGCGCAGCTTCGCCGCCGATGCGCCGTAGGCGCTGGTGAAGCCGTGATCGAGCAGGGTCTTCGCGACGCGCGCCGTCAGCAGCGTGTGCTCTTCGGGCGGCGGCGTGATCAGGTTCTCCGTGCACGTGACGCCGTCGAAGGACAGGTGCGCATGCCCCTCCGTCATGCCCGGCATCAGGAACTTCCCGGTGCCGTCGATCTCGACGTCGGCGCGCACGCCGGCCCCCGCACCGCCGGGCACGCTGGAGCGGATGCGGTTGCCCTCGATCAGCAGGTCCCCGGCAAAGGCGTGGGCGCCGGTGCCGTCCCAGATGCTGGCATTGCGAATCAGGGTCGTCTTCATGGCTTCGGTCCTGTTGTCCGGGTCCGCGGGATGCAAGGCGAAAGTCGCACCGCTGCCATCATAGTGGCGCTGGCGCGGCAGCCAAATGACTGTCCGGGAAAAAGCACTTGCCCAGGACGGCGCACGCGGACGCGCCGCGCCGAAGCGCCGCGGGACGTAGCGCGCCGCCCCGGCCCGGGGCGCTCAGCACCAGTCCGCGAGTTCGTCCACGAGGCCCCAGTCGAGGGCGGTGCGCGCGTTGATCCGCTTGCCGGACAGGACCATCCAGGCGGTGCGCTGGCGCCCGATGCGTCGCGCCACGCTGACCGTGCCGCCGGCGCCGGGAATCAACCCCATCTGCAGTTCCGGCAGCTGGAAGAAGGTCCTGGGGTGCGCCACCACGCGCGCCGCGAATGCCGGCAGCTCGATGCCCGAACCGATGCACGCTCCGTGCACGAAGCAGCTCACGCGGGCGCCCAGTCGTGCCAGCAGGCGCGCGGGGCTGTGCACCGTGCGCACCCAGTGCGCGAATGCGGGGTCGGGAGCGAGCCCGAACTCCTGCAGCTCGCCGCCGGCGCTGAAGCAGTCGCCGAGTCCCCGCAGCCTGAATTCCTCGACCGACGGGTCCGCCTCGAGCACGCCCAGCGCCTCGACCAGCGCGTCGCGCATCTCGACGCTGACGGCGTTGCGCGTGGCGGCCCGGTTGAGCACCGCCTCGATCACACCCCCGTCGCGCGCGAGCAGCACCGCGTCGCCCTCCTGTGCGGGCAGCGGCGCTCCCGCCTCGTGGCCCGCCTTCCACGCGGCGAACTCGGCCCCGCCCTGCAGGGTCGCGAAGGCCATCGACTCGAGGTCGAGCGCCTGCGCGACGGGCAGCAGCGCGGTGCTCCGCAGCACCTGCACCAGCGTCGTCGCCGCGATCGGCCATTTCGCCACGCGCTTCTCCAGCGCCTCGGCCGCCGCCGGGTCGGCCACGATCACGTCCGCCGACGCGCTCACCCCGCCCTCGCCCCAGGCAATCACCGGGCAAGGCCGGGTTGCCAGCCACTCGGGATCGGCCGGGAGTTCCTTCACGCTCGCGATGATCGCTCTCTGCATGACCATGGCCTCGCCTTGCCCCCCGGCGCGCCGCGTCAGCTCGCGTGACCCGCCGCCGGCGCTTCGCGCGCGTGGACGACACGGCCGGCGCAAACGGTCAGTTGCACGTGCCGCGAATCGAGATCGGCGCACAGATCGTCCCACGGCACGTCGAGCAGGCACAAGTCCGCCGGCTGGCCGACCGCAAGCTCGCGCAGACCGCTTCCGGGGCGGCGCGGATCGCCGGCGAACAGGGCGAGCGCCTCGGCCGGGCCAAGGCATTCGCGCGCATTCATCTGCACGCCGCCGCCGGTGCGGCGCGCGACGGCCGCGCGCATGGCCGCCCAGGGATCCGTCGCGCCATACGGCGCGTCGCTGCCGGCTGCGAGCGCGACCCCGTTGCGCAGGAAGCCGGCGCCGCGGTAGAGCAGCGGCACGTCCACGGCGTCCACGTCGCGCAGGTACTGCTCGCCGCGCTCGGCGATGAAATGCGGCTGCGTGACCACCGTGACGCCGAGCCCGGCGAGCGCCCGCAGCGCGTGCCGGTCGGCGATCGCCGCGTGCTCGATCCGGTCGCCGGGCGCGGCGCCGGCCTCCGCGAGCGCCGCCAGCGCGAACGTCAGCTCCACCCGCGTCACGCAGTGGACCGCCACCGCGCGCCCCGCGGCGTGCGCCGAGCGCATGCGCCGCACCAGCGCGTCCAGCTCGGGCAGCGCGATCTCGCGCAGGTAGATCTTCAGCGGCCCCACCTCGATGCGCCCCGGCCACGATCGGGCGCCGTCGGCGAGTTCCTCGCTGCCCATGACGAGGACGCGCTGCGCGAGCTCGCCGCGTTCGCAGGCGGCGCGAAGCGCCTCCCACTCCGCGCGCCCGTTGCGCGCCCCCGCATCGGTCACGGCGGTGATGCCGTGGCGCGCGAGCTCCGCCGATAGCGCCCCCAGCGCCGGCCACGCCCTGGGGAGCCGCGCAGCGAGCCACCCGTCGAGATCGAAAAAGCGCCCGCTCGGCGCGCCGTCGGCGCCGCGCTCCACGCCCGCGGGAAGCGGTTCGCCGGGCGCAATGTCCAGCTGCGCGAGCGCGCAGGTGTTGAGCACCCACAGCATGCCGCTGCGATGCTGGATGCGGATCGGCCGCCCGGCGCAGACCGCGTCGAGCCAGTGCCGGTCGAGCCGCGCGCACACGCTCTCGTGGAAGCCCGTGCCGCGCACCCACCCCGTCGCCTGCGCGCAGTGCCGCGCCAGCGCCTCGCGCAGCGATCGCTCGTCGTGCACCGCCGGCGGACCGCAGGCGAGCGACGCGCGGGCAGCCGCGGTGGCGAACAGGTGCAGGTGGTGGTCGTGCAGCCCGGGCAGCAGCAGGTTGCCGCGGGCCTCGACGACGCGATCGCCGGCGCGAGGCTCCAGCCGCCGCGCGAGTCCGACGATGCGGCCGTCCGCCGCGCGCACGTCGAACAGTCCGCGCGCGGGCAGCTGTGCCCGGCGGATCAGCAGCGATTCCACGGCGCGCCCGCGCGCTTCGGTGTCGGCCACGCAATGCCTCCTCAGCCGAGCTCGCGCAGCACGCGCGCGGTGTCGGCACCCAGCCCGGCGGCCCGCGCGATCGCGGCCCGCGCGAGCGGCAAGGCGACGTCCGCCGCCCGCGCCGCGCCGGCGGCGGTCACCGTACCGGCGCCGGCGCAGAACGCCGCGACGTCGTGCAGGGCGACGTCGAGCAGTTGCCCGCCGCCATCGAACCACGCGGCGAGCGCCAGCACGGCGGCATGCAGGCCGGTCAGCGGGTCGGCGATCGCATCGGCGCAGAACACCGGATCCTCCCCCTCGTTGCCCATCAGCCAGGCGAGACCCGCCGCCACGCCCGCGTCGTCGCCGTAGGCAATCCAGTCGCGCATGGGTGCCCGGCGACCGTATCCGGTGATGCCGAGCCAGACCATGCCGGGTCGGCCGGCCAGCAGTTCCGGTGCATGGATGCCCATCTGCTCCAGCGCGCGCGGGCGGGCCGACTCGATCACGATGTCGGCGCGGGCGAGCAGCGCGCGCAGGCGAACGCAATCCGCGGGCTGGCGGAAATCGAGCGCGACGCTCTCCTTGCCGGCGTTGAGCAGGTCGTAGAAGCGGGCCGGGCCGCGGCGCGCCCCGTCGGGTCGCGCGCTGCTCTCCACCTTGACGACCCGCGCGCCGCAGTGCGCCAGCAGCTGCGCGCACAGGGGACCTGCCCAGAGCGAGCTCAGGTCGATGACCAGCGGTGCCGCGCGAGTGCCGCGCCGCGCCGCGGCGTGGCGCGTGGCGCGGAACCACGACGGACGGCGTCGCGGCGGGACGACGGCGGCCGCCGCAAGCCCGAGCGTGCGCGCGCGCCGCAGCAGCGACGCCGTGCGACGGGCACGCAGGGCCTCGGCGAGTTCGCCGATGTCGACGGCGGGCAGCTCGAGCCACGCGGGCAACAGCTCGCGGTCGTCGTCGCGCGCGAGGTTCAGGGCCAGCACGCCGTCCGCCGTGTCCAGCAGCCGGCAGGCGCCTCCGGCCGAGACGCGACCGCGCCGCCCGAGCCCCGCGATCGCGGCACGCTCGCCGAGCAGGCGGTACGCATCGAAACGGGGATCACAGTGCTCCGGGGACAACGCCGCCAGCGCCAGCCACGCCCCCTGGGCGCAGGCCGCGAGCGGAGCTGGACAGGCCCGCGGCGGACCGTCGGCGTGTCCGCTCAACCACATCGCGCCCGATTGTGCCCACAACAGGGCGGGATCGCGCTCGTCGTGCGCCGGCCGGAGACCGGTCCGCCCCAGGGACGCGAGCAGCGCTCGCGCGTAAGCTGTCGGGCTCGGGCAGGAAATCGTGGCGCCGCCCCTTTCGTCCGGCGCCTTCAGGCGACCAGCGACTTCAGCGCGACCGATTCGTCGGCCAGCGCTGCCGGATCGACCACGAGCCTGGCGGCGACCATCTTCTTGCCCAGCATGAAGTCCTGCGGCCGGTTCACCGTGTCGACCGCGATCACGACGCCGTCCTTCAGGTAGAACGCGGCGAAGGAATCCGCTTCCATCGAACCGCGGATGACGACACGGTCGTGGCCCTGCGACAGGCCCACCATCTGCAGCTTGAGGTCGTACTGGTCCGACCAGAACCAGGGCAC
>CAYXJM010000076.1:6324-9672 GCA_964465455.1 uncultured Klebsiella sp. | reverse complement strand
GCCGGCATCGCGTCGAGGCCGACCCGGTCGGTCACGATCGCGCGCGGGCCGCGCTCGCCGGCGGCGAGCAGATCGACGATGTACTGGTAGTCGGCGCGCTCGTAGCACATCGAGAACAGCAGCCGCACCTCCTTCATCAGCGGCACCACCGGCACGAAGCTGTCCTGCCCGGAGCAGAAGCCGAGCGAGACCACGGTGCCGAGCGGTTTCACGTATCCGAGCGCAGCGGCGATCGCACCCGGCACGCCGACCGCCTCGAACACGACGTCCGGCGCGCCGCCGAGCGCGTCGCACACCGCCTGCTGCGGGTTCGCGACGTCCTGCTGCGCGATGAAATGCGTGGCGCCCAGCGCGCGCGCGATCGGCTCGCGGCGCGCCGAGCGCGCCATCACCGCGATCGGGCCGGCGCCGAGGCGCTGCGCCCAGTAGGCCGTCAGCGCGCCGATCGGGCCGGCGCCGGTGACCAGCACGCGCGCGCCGATCGGCAGTTGCGCCTTGCGCACGGCCTGCAGCCCGACCGCGAGCGGCTCGATCAACGCGCCGTCGTCGTCGCCGACTTCCGGCGGCAGGCGCACGCATTCGCGCGCCCCGGCACGCGAGTACTGCGCGAAGCCCGACAGCACGTCCATGCGCCCCTCCGGGCAGTGGTGGGGCCGTCCCGACAGGCAATGCACGCAGCGGCCGCAGCCGCGAAACGGCATCGGTGCCACGCGATCGCCCGGACGCAGCCAGTCCACGGCGGCGCCGACGGCGACCACCTCGCCGCAGAACTCGTGCCCGAGGATCGCGCCTTCGGGTGCCGTGTCGCCCTCGGCATAGGCCGCGTGCAGGTCGCTGCCGCAGATGCCGACGCGGTCGACGCGCAGCACCACCTCCTCGGCCTCGGGAACCGGGTCGGGCACCTCGTCGATCCGCAGCCCCAGGCGCTGCCCCTTGCTGACCGCCGCCTTCATCGTGTCCGTCCCCGCTCGTTCGTGGTGGGAGGGAATTCAGTCGCCGCGTTCGAGCCCGTAGCGCGCGAGATACGGCGCGAAGCGCGCGTGCACCGCCGCGCGCGTCAGCCCGAACTGCTCGAGCGTGTACTCGTGGCGCCCGTGCCTGTGCTGCGCGTTGCCCGCGATCCACGCCTGCATCGCCGCGCGCGCCGCGTCCGCGAGCTCGAGTCCGAAGTGCGCGTAGATCCCTTCCACCACGGCCAGCGGCGCGCGCTGGAAGTCCGCGAAGCGCACGTCGAGGAAACGCCCGGGGCGAGTGGCACGCACCGCGTCGGCGCGGTCGGCGGACCAGGCCCAGAACTCGAGCTCGCGCGGGCCGATCAGCGTCGCGTCGACCTCGCGGGCGTGGTAGAAGCGCCGCGCCGGATGGATCACGCTGCACACCGACGCAATGCTCGCGGCCGGGTCGCGATGCGTCTGCACCACGCAGGCATCCGGAAACACCGCGAACAGCGCGTCCAGGTGCGTGATGTGCCCGGGGTTCTTCAGCAGCCAGCGCTGCTCGGGCGCGTTGGCGCCGATCAGGCGCAGGTTGTCGGCATAGCGGCGGTAGCTCGCGCTTTCGTCGCGGCCCCACCACCAGCTGTCGTAGCCAGGCAGCCCCAGCCCGGTCGACGGGTAGTGGCTAACGAAGCTCTGCGCGAGCAGGTTCAGGCACTCGTCGACCTCGTCGGCCGCCACTTCGTGCGAGACGCGCAGCTCCGGCACGGCCTGCAGGAACGCCTCCTGCGCCGCCACCGCATTGCGGAACTCGGGCACCCCCGGCCAGCTCGCGCGCGGCGGGCGCGGCATCGGCGTGCCGCACAGCCATTGCTCGAGCCCCTGGAACTGCGGGTCCATCGACAGCAGCTTGTGCAGCGCGGTGGTGCCGGTGCGCGGCAGGCCGGTGACGACCAGCGGCGCGCGGATCGCTTGCCCGAGGCAGTGCGGGTGCCGCTTCCAGCCGGCTTCCGAGTAGGCGCGGCTGATCAGCAGCGCGACGATCGGGCCGGCGATGCGCGGCACGTTGTCGGCGCTGAGCGCGATGTCGCTCTCGATCGCCGCGCGCAGCACGCCGAGCGCCTCCTCGAAGCCGCTGCCGAAATCGTGCAGTCCGCTCGCCTCGCCCGCCTGCGCGCACAGCTCGTCGATGGTCGGAAACCGGACCGCGCCCATCGCCCGCTCACCAGCGGCGGCGCAGCTGCGCACCCAGGCGGCGCGCGCGCAACTGTCCGGCGCGCTCCGCCGGCGTCACGACCGGGGTGTCCGCCGGCAGGTGGCGGCGCAGCTCGGCGAACGGCACCGGCGTCAGCGTGGGCAGCGGCAGCGAATCGGCCGCGTACCAGCGTCCGATCAGCATCCCGTACGTGGTGCCGACCGGATCCAGCCAGTTCGGCACCCCGGGGTCCTCGAGCGAGATCACGGCGCGGAAGCGCCCGTCGGCGTCGAGGCGCGCCTGGTGGCCGTTCAGGCTGCTCTGGCGGTAGACGAACTCGATGGCGTTCCACAGTTCGTCGTTCAGCTGCACGTTCCAGTAGCGCTGGCGCGCGGGCAGCGTGGTCTCGAGGATCAGCGCCTGCCCCGGTTCGAGGCGGAACATGCCCTGCCAGTAGACCTGCACCGGCAGGTTGCCGCCGAAGTCGGCCATCTCGAGGCGGTTGATCATGCCGCGGCCGATCACGTCGTTCTGGTAGTTCAGCCACATCCGCGACAGCCGCTCGGTGAAACCGCCGAGCAGCGCGCGCAGCTGGCGGTCGATGGTCGCGACGCTCGGGCGCGGCTTCAGCGGATCGCCGCCGACGCGCTCGATCGCGAGCCGCGCGGCGTGCTCGCCGGCCCAGTCGTACGAGCGCTGGCGCACCATGATGAACTCGGCTTCCGGGTGCAGCGGCAGCCAGTCGCCGGCGTAACCGGCGGGGCGCTCGGCGCTGAAGATCACGTCGATCGCGCCGTCGGGCCCGAGCGTCAGGTCGTCGGCGTCGTGGTAGCTGAAGTTCTTCCCCGGCCCCTCGCCCATGCCCATCATGTTGGCGCCGACCGAGAAGGTCAGCAGCTTCACGGTGCCGCGCTGGCCGCTCACGCGGTAGGCGGCGTCGCCGCGCACCGGCGCCAGCAGGTAGGTGTCGTCGGGGTTCGGCTGCAGCAGGTAGACCGAGTTCAGGAACGGCGCCCAGTCGGGATGATCGGCGTCGGACTGGAAGTACAGGAAGTAGCCGAGCGAGAGGTTCATCAGGAACTGGCGGTACTGCTCGGCGCGCAGCTGCTCGCTGTGCGGATCGACCGTCAGCTCCAGCAGGCGCTCAGCGGGTTTCAGCAGGTCGACATACGCCGACCACGGCAGCAGTTGCTCGCTCATCGATGCAGCTCCCTCGTC
>CAYXJM010000076.1:0-6224 GCA_964465455.1 uncultured Klebsiella sp. | reverse complement strand
GCGGGCGCCAGCAGGAACGATCGTGAGTTCATCGCAATTCCTCCCGTACTGCCGCGCGCGAGCTTTTCCCCGGCGGCGTGCGGACCTATGATGCGCCGGCTCACACCCCCGTTTCAAACCCGGAAAGCGGAGACACCCAGGCCCCATGACCGAGTACACGAAGATCCTGCTCGACGAGTCCGAGATGCCGACACGCTGGTACAACATCGTGCCGGACCTGCCCGAGCCCCCGCCGCCGCCGCTGCACCCGGGCACGCTCAAGCCCGCGACGGCGGACGACTTCAAGGCGCTGTTCCCGCAGGCGCTGATCGAGCAGGAAATGAGCACCGAGCGCTACATCGACATCCCGCCCGAGGTGCTGGACGTCTACCGCCTGTGGCGGCCGAGCCCGCTGTTCCGCGCGCGCCGGCTCGAGAAGCTGCTGAAGACGCCGGCGAAGATCTTCTACAAGTACGAGGGCGTGAGCCCGGCGGGCTCGCACAAGCCGAACACCGCCGTGCCGCAGGTCTGGTACAACGCGCAGGCCGGCATCCGCAAGCTCACCACCGAGACCGGCGCCGGGCAGTGGGGCAGCTCGCTCGCCTTCGCCTGCGCGCAGTTCGGCCTGGAGTGCGAGATCTGGCAGGTGGCGGCCTCCTACCGCGCCAAGCCCTACCGCCGCACGATGATGGAGATCTGGGGCGGCAAGGTGCACCCGAGCCCCTCGACGGTCACCGAGTTCGGCCGCTCGCTGCTCGCGCAGGACCCCGATCACCCCGGCTCGCTCGGCATCGCGATCTCGGAAGCCGTGAGCGAGGCGCTGAAGGACCCGCACACGCGCTACGCGCTCGGCAGCGTGCTGAACCACGTGCTGCTGCACCAGACGGTGATCGGCGAGGAGGCGCTGCTGCAGCTGAAGAAGGTCGGCGAGACGCCGGACGTGCTGGTCGGCTGCACCGGCGGCGGCTCGAACTTCGGCGGCCTGGCCTTCCCGTTCCTGCGCGAGAAGCTCGCCGGGCGCATGAACCCGGTGATCCGCTGCGTGGAACCCACCGCCTGCCCCACGCTGACCAAGGGCCAGTACCGCTACGACTTCGGCGACACCGAGGGCCTGACACCGCTGATGAAGATGCACACGCTGGGCGCGCACTTCATCCCGGAGCCGATCCACGCCGGGGGGCTCCGCTACCACGGCATGGCGCCGCTGGTCTCGCACGTCTACCAGCTCGGGCTCGTCGAGGCGATCGCGGTGCCGCAGACGGAATGCTTCGCGGGCGCGATCCAGTTCGCGCGCACCGAGGGCATCGTGCCGGCGCCCGAGCCCACGCACGCGATCGCGGCCGCCGTGCGCGAGGCCATCGCCTGCCGCGAGAGCGGCGAGCCGAAAGTGATCCTGACCGCGCTCTGCGGCCACGGGCACCTGGACCTCGCCTCGTACGACAAGTACCTCCACGGCGGCATGCAGGACCTGGAGCTGTCCGACGAGGCGCTCGCCGAGGCAATGCGGCACGTGCCCGAGATCGCCTGAACCACCGACGCGCGATCGCCGCCGCGGGGCTCAATCCCGCGGCAAGCGGCGCGCGCGCACCAGAAGAACAATCCGCGCCGCACGCGACGGCGGGCAGAACACCAACCACCACAAGGGGATACACAGCGATGAACGCACTCACCCGACGAGCGCAGCGGCCTGCGGCCGGACTCACCCTGCTGGCGGCAGCGACCCTCGCCGCCAGCGCATCGGCCCAGGCACCGCGCGACGGCGCCGCGCAGGCACTGGAAGAGATCGTGGTCACCGCGCGCATGCGCGAGGAGAGCCTGCAGAGCGCCCCGATCGCCATCTCCGCCTACACCGGCGACGCGCTCGCCTACCGCGGCGTCACCCGGCTGGACGAGGCCGCGAAGTTCGTGCCCGGCCTGACGCTGGAGAACAACCCGAGCTTCGGCGGCGCCTCGAACTCGGCCGCGATCTACCTGCGCGGCGTGGGCCAGAAGGAGTTCCTGCCGACCACGGACCCGGGCGTCGGCCTCTACGTCGACGGCGTCTACGTCGCGCGCTCGGTGGGCGCGATCCTCGACGTGGTCGACATCGAGCGCGTCGAGGTGCTGCGCGGCCCGCAGGGCACGCTGTTCGGGCGCAACACCATCGGCGGCGCGATCTCGGTCACCACCGTGAAGCCGGAGCCGGGCGGTGAGTTCGGCGGCTACGCGAGCGCCGCCACGGGCACCGACGACCTGCTGCGCCTCAAGGGCTCCGTGCACCTGCCGCTCGGCGAGACGCTGGCCGCGCGCCTCTCTGTGGCCGACCTGAACCAGGACGGCTACGTCGAGCGCACCGACGGCGTCGACCTCGGCGACGACGACACCACCACCGGGCGCGCGGCGCTCGCGTGGAAGCCGAACGAGCGCTTCGCGGCGGATCTGGCCTTCGAGGCGACGCGCGATCGCGAGAACGGCCAGCCGATGCGCCTGATCGGCATCGACTTCACGGATCTCAGCCAGCTGCAGGGACTGGTGGCCTCGGTGCCGCCGCCGATGGCCTTCATCCACAACGTGACCTTCGGCGCGACCGCGCCGGGCGTGCCCTGCGCGGCCACCGACGCCGCCGGCAACGGCGTCACCTACAACCCCGCGGCGCCGAACTGCTACGACGCGCGCTACATCGGCAAGGACGGCAAGAACCAGGGCACGGCGCCCGCCTTCTCCGACGCCGACGTGCGCGGCGCCTCGGCGACGCTGCGCTACGAGCTCACCCCCGAGCTCACGCTGAAGTCGATCAGCGCGTGGCGCGACCTCGACGCCAAGTTCGCGCGCGACGGCGACGACTCGCCGCACCGCATCTCGCAGTTCTACGACGACCTCGAGCAGGAGCAGTACACGCAGGAGCTGCAGCTGCTGGGCGCGCACGCGCGGCTCAACTGGATCGTGGGGCTCTACTACTTCACCGAGGAGGGCGTGAACACCAACATCCTCGATTTCACGGTGTCGAACTTCCGCTCCGGCGGCGACTTCGAGAACGAGTCGTGGGCGGCCTTCGCGCAGGCGACGTACGACGTCACCAGCACGCTGCACCTGACGCTCGGCGCGCGCCAGACCGAGGAGCAGAAGTCGTTCCGCCCCGACCAGATCATCTTCCAGAACTACTTCGCGGGCATCAGCCAGGTGGTGCCGCCCGGCAACCCGCTGGCGGCGCTGGATGCGCCGTTCCTGCAGGCGGGCGAGCGCGTGCTGCCGTACCTGTGGAAGGACATCGACACCTCGGAGTTCACGCCGATGGTGAACCTGTCGTGGGACGCCACCGAGGACCTGATGCTCTACGCGAGCTACTCGGAGGGCTTCAAGTCGGGCGGCTTCACGCAGCGCGTGTTCCCGCCGATCGTGGCCGGCTACACCGCGCCGCCCGGCACGCCCGACATCGACCTGATCCCGACCTACGACCCGGAGTTCGTCGACGTGTGGGAGCTCGGCTTCAAGCTGACCGGGCTCGACGGGATGCTGCGCCTGAACGGCGCGGCCTTCCGCACCGAGTACGAGGACCTGCAGGTGCAGGTCTTCGACAGCGTGGCGCCGGTGACGCGCAACATCGGCAAGGCGACGATCGACGGCGTCGAGCTCGAGCTGCAGGCCGCGCCGGGCGCGGGCTGGCTGATCGACGCGAGCGCCACCTGGCTCGACGCGGGCTACGACGAGATCGACACCGCGAACACGCTGATCGGCGAGAACTACGAGTTCGAGCGCGTGCCGGAGTACGCGGCGAGCCTCGGCGTGTCGAAGGAGTTCGACCTCGACACGCTCGGCTTCGTGACCGTGCGCGGCGACTGGAGCTACCGCGACTCGACCTACAACGACGCCTACAACACGCCGCTGCTGCAGACGGACTCCTACGACCTGATCGACGCCAGCGTGCGCTGGCAGGACTGCCAGCGGCTGTGGACGGTGGCGCTGTCGGGCCTGAACCTCGGCGACGAGGAGTACCTGGTCACCGGCGTCTACGGCACCGCGTTCCAGTCGCTCGAAGGCACCTACGACCGCGGCCGGCAGTGGCAGCTCGAACTCCGCCGCGATTTCTAGCGGTGGAGATGTCCGACTGAAGTCGGACCTACGGGTGTGGTGCCCGTAGGTTCGGCTTCAGCCGAACGGGTAGGTTCGGCTTCAGCCGAACGTGGGCATAACGTCCGACTGAAGTCGGACCTACGTCGGACCTACGGCCGAACGGGGGCGGATGTCCGACTGAAGTCGGACCTACGTCGGACCTACGTCGGGCCTACGGCCGGACGGGCGCGGGCGTCCGAATGAATTCGGACCCACGGGACGGCTCCCGTGGGTTCGGCTTCAGCCGAACGGGTGCAGGTGTCCGACTGAAGTCGGACCTACGTCGGACCGCCGAACGGTGTCCGGATGAATCCGGAGCGTCTCAAGCGTAGACGGGGTAGCGCTTGCAGATGTCGAGGACCTTGGCGCGGACCTCGGCGATCACGCGCTCGCTGCTGCCGTCCTCGAGCGAGGCCAGCACGTCGCACATCCAGTGCGTGAGCTGCACCGTCTCGTCGATGCCGAAGCCGCGCGTGGTGATCGCGGGGGTGCCGACGCGCAGGCCGCTGGTGACGGCCGGCGGGCGCGGGTCGTTCGGCACGGCGTTCTTGTTCACCGTGATGTTCGCCTCGCCGAGCGCCGCATCGGCGTCGGCGCCGGTGTAGGGCTTGCCGATCAGGTTCACCAGCATCAGATGATTGTCGGTGCCGCCCGAGACGATGTCGATGCCGCGCTCGATGAAGGTGCGCGCCATCGCGCGCGCGTTGTCGACGACCTGCTGCTGGTAGACCTTGAACCCGGGCTCCAGCGCTTCCTTGAAGCTCACGGCCTTGGCCGCGATCACGTGCATCAGCGGGCCGCCCTGGCCGCCGGGGAACACGGCGGAGTTCAGCTTCTTGGTGATCTCGTCGTTCTTGCGCGCGAGGATCAGGCCGCCGCGCGGGCCGCGCAGCGTCTTGTGCGTGGTGGTGGTCACGACGTCGGCGTGCGGCACCGGGTTCGGGTAGAGGCCCGCGGCCACGAGGCCCGCCACGTGCGCCATGTCGACCAGCAGGTAGGCACCGACCTTGTCGGCGATGGCGCGAAAGCGCGCCCAGTCCATGATGCGCGAGTAGGCCGAGAAGCCCGCCACGATCATGCGCGGCTTGTGCTCGAGCGCCAGGCGCTCGACCTCGGCGTAGTCCACCTCGCCCGTGGCCGGGTCCAGCCCGTACTGGTACGCGTGGTAGATCTTGCCGGAGAAGTTCGGCTTGGCGCCGTGGGTCAGGTGGCCGCCGTGCGCGAGGCTCATGCCGAGCACCACGTCGCCCGGCTGGCACAGCGCGAGGTAGACGGCGCTGTTGGCCTGCGAGCCCGAGTGCGGCTGCACGTTGGCGAAGTCGGCGCCGAACAGCTGCTTCGCGCGCTCGATCGCGAGCTCCTCGGCGCGGTCGACGTACTCGCAGCCGCCGTAGTAGCGCTTGTGCGGGTAGCCCTCGGCGTACTTGTTCGTGAGCACCGTGCCCTGCATCTGCAGCACGCGCGGGCTGGTGTAGTTCTCGGAGGCGATCAGTTCGATGTGCTCTTCCTGGCGCCGCTCCTCGGCCTGGACCGCGGCCCAGAGCTCGGGATCGTAATCGGCAACGTTGAGCGTCTTGTCGAACATGGCATTTCCCCCGGGCCGCGCGACCCTTGGCAGTTGGAAAAGCCGCGCATTTTACCCGAACGCGCGCGATCTGGAACCGATCAGGAAGGCGACATATCCCCGCGGGGAAAGAGATGGGAAAGAAATGGGGTCAGAGTCATTTTTGCCCGGCAAAAATGACTCTGACCCCATTTCTTTCCCCCATTTCTTGCTAGATGTCGGTGAAGAGGGCGGCCTCGGGCAGCCGCGACTTCGGCGCGGCGGCATTGAAGTCCGCGGCGCTGCGGTAGCCGAGGGCGACGACCACGCGCGAGGTGAAGCCGCGCGCGGGCAGGCCCAGCGCCTCGTCGAGCATCGCGGCGTCGAAGCCCTCCATCGGGCAGGCGTCGATGTCGAGCGCGCCCGCGCCCAGCAGCAGCCCGCCGAGCGCGAGGTAGACCTGCTTGTCCATCCACGCGTCGAGCTTGCCGGCCGAGCGCTGGTGCCCGACGTAGAAGCCGCGCACCTGCGCCTGGCGCGTGCGGGCCTCCTCCGAGTCGAAGCGTCCGTCGGCCTGTTCCTGCGCGAGCAGCGCGTCGAGGTACTCCGGCTC
>CAYXJM010000075.1:0-9847 GCA_964465455.1 uncultured Klebsiella sp. | reverse complement strand
AGACGAAGGTGAAGTCGGCCGGGTAGAAGAACACCACGGACCACTTGCCCTTCAGGCTTTCCTCGGTCACGGTCTCGAACTTGCCGTTCTGGAACGCGGTGGCCCGGAACGGTTTGACTTCGGTGTTGATCAGCGATTGCATCGGTACTGCTCCTATGGATTCTGCAAGGGGTTGTCGTTGGCGACAGGGCAACTCTAGGGGCACCGGCCAATTCGTTCCAATTGAATGTAAATGACGTGACGATCGGTTTTGCAAATGGATGGCCGGACCGCTCTCCGGCCCCCGCGCGGGCCGTCGCGACGGCCCGCGCGCGCGCGGCGCCGCGCCCGGGCGGCGCGCCGCGACACCGGCGCCGGAACTGTCGCGTTTCGCCTCGCGCGGCGCCGTTGCGGCTTGCGGCCGCGCCGCGCGGACGCCAAGCTACGCAGCCCTGTGACAAACCCTGCGACGGGAGCCTGGCAATGAACACGGTGCTGCTGGAAAAGCGCGACGGTTACGCGATCGTCACGCTCAATCGCCCGGACCACATGAACGCGCTGTCGCGCGAGCTGCGCGGGGATTTCGTGGCGGTGTTCCGTGACATCTGCGCCGACCCCGGCATCCGCGTCGTGATACTGACCGGCGCCGGCAGGGCCTTCTGCGCCGGTTTCGACCTGAAGGAACTGGGCTCGGGCAACTCGGACAACGCGGCCGAGGAGGTCGGCAACGAACTGGCCGAGGCGATGGAGGCCTTCGACGGACCGATCATCGGCGCGGTCAACGGCCACGCGGTGACCGGCGGGTTCGAGATGGCGCTCGCGTGCGACGTGCTGATCGCCTCGGAGGACGCGCGCTTCGCGGACACGCACGCGCGCGTCGGCATCCTGGCCGGCTGGGGGCTCAGCCAGAAGCTGCCGCGCATGATCGGCATGTCGCGCGCCAAGGAAATCTCCTTCACCGGCGCCCCCGTGTTCGCGCGCCAGGCCTACGAGTGGGGGCTGGTGAACCACGTGGTGCCTGCCGCGGAACTGCTGCCGCGCGCGATACGCATGGCCGAGGACATGTGCGCCTGCGTGCCGCACGTGCTGAAGCAATACAAGCGCCTGATCGAGGACGGCTATTCGCTGCCCTACAAGGAAGCGCTCGCGTGGGAGACGCAGCGCGCCATCGAGTCGGCGAAGCTGGCCGCGGCGCACATGATCGAGGCGCGGCGCCAGGGCGTGCTGGAGAAGGGACGGAGCGAAAAGGCATGAAGGACAAGGTTGCGCTGGTGATGGGCGGCGGCGCGGGCACCGGCCGCGCCACGGCGCTCGCCTTCGCGCGCGAGGGGGCGCGGGTGGTGGTGGCGGACATCAACGAAGCGCTGGCGCAGAAGACCGCGGGCCTGATCGCGGCCGCGGGCGGCGAGGCGCTGGCCGTGCGCGCCGACATGGCGAGGGCGGAGGACATCCGGGCCGTGATGGAGGCGGCGCGCTCGCGCTTCGGCGGGCTGCACATGGCGTCCAACAATGCCGCGGCGGCTCCGCCCAACCGGCCGCTCACGCAGATCAGCGAGGAGGAGTGGGATCGCTGCATGAGCGTCACGCTGCGCGGCGTGTGGCTCTGCCTCAAGCACGAGCTGCCGCTGATCGAGGCCTCGGGCGGCGGCGCGATCGTCAACGTCGCCTCGCTCTCGGGTGTGCGCGGGGACCCGCACCAGGGCGCCTACGCCGCGGCCAAGGGCGGGGTGCTGGCCCTCACTAAGACCGCGGCCACCGAATACGCGCGCCGCGGCGTGCGCGTCAACACGGTCTGTCCCGGCGGCATCAACACCAAGGGCATGGAGTTCTACCTGCAGGGCATGCCGGAACTGCGCCAGAAGACCATGGACATCCACGCGATGGGCCGGCTCGCCGAGCCCGGGGAGATCGCCGACGCGGTGGTGTATCTCTGTTCCGATCGCGCCAGCTTCATCACCGGCCACGATCTCGTCGTCGACGGCGGCGTGCTGGTGCGCTCCAACGTCATCGATCCGGCGACGCTATAGGAACAGTGCAATGAACAAGCTCGTTTTCAAGGACATCCGCGACCGCCACATCGGCCGCTCGATCCGCATGCAGGCCGAGCAGAACGGCGACACGCGCTTCCTGGTGTTCGACCGCACGGTCTACACCTTCCACGAAACGAACGAGAAGGTGAACGAGCTGGCCGCCGGGCTCGCCCGCCTCGGGATCGGGCGCGGCGACCGCGTGGTGTTCTACATGTCGAGCGCGCCGGAAGTGATGTTCCTCGTGCTCGCGGTCAACAAGCTCGGCGCCGTGTGGGTGCCGGTCAACAGCGATTACAAGGGGGCGTGGCTCGAGGACACCATCAACCGCGGCCGCGCGAAGCTCGTCGTCACCGACACCAGCCACGCCGAGCGCATCGCGGCGGTCGCGGGCGCGCTCCGGGTCGAGCGCATCGCGGTGCTCGGCGATCACGCCTGCCTGCCGGGCGCGCTCGACTTCGCGGAGCTCTACGCGCCCTCCGCGGGCGAACCCGACCTCTCGGGCATGGACTACGGCGACACCGCCGCGGTGCTGTGGACCTCGGGCACCACCGGGAAGTCCAAGGGGGTGATGCAGAGCCACAACGTGTGGTTCCGCGCCGCGCTCGACGGCGACCTGATGTACGAGACGCGCCCGGGCGACGTGGCGTACAACGTGATGCCGATGTACAACTCCGGCGCCTGGGCCACGTCGCTGTTCCGCGCGCTGTTCTGCGGCATCACGCTCGCGATCGACCCGTCGTTCTCGGTCACGCACTTCTGGGAGCGCGTGCGCTTCTACGGGGCCACGCAGTCGTTCACGATCGGCGCGATGCACATGTTCCTGTGGAACGCGCCGGCGCGCCCGGACGACGCCGACAACCCGCTGCGCGAGTTGCAGGCGGTGCCGATGCCGAGCGAGCTGAGGGAGCCGTTCGCGCAGCGTTTCGGCGTGCGGCTGCTGGGGCAGGGCCTGTCGCAGAGCGAGGCGATGGTGATCGTGCGCCAGGACCCGCGCAAGCGCGCGAGCTGGCCGCTCGGCAGTTGCGGCAACCCGGTCGACGACATCGACGTGATGCTCGCCGACGACGCGGGCCGGGAGGTGCCGGTCGGCGAGCCCGGCGAGCTCTGGGTGCGACCGCACGAGCCCTTCCTGATCTTCAACGGCTATTTCGACGATCCCGAAGCGACCGCGAACGCGTTCTCGGGGGAGTGGTACAAGACCGGCGACATGCTCCGCAGGGACGCCGAGGACAATTTCTTCTTCGTCGACCGCAAGAAGGACGCGGTGCGCTACAAGGGCCGCAACATCTCGACCTACGAGGTCGAACTGGTGGCGCGACGGCACCCGGCAATCGCCGATTGCGCGGCCTTCGGCATCCCGTCCGAGGAGCTCGCGAGCGAGGACGAGATCAAGCTGAACGTGATCCTGAAGCCCGGCGCGCAGGCGGGCGAACGCGAGATCGCGGAGTTCATCAACGACAACGCGCCGTACTTCTTCGTGCCGCGCTACATCGAGTTCGTCGACGAGTTGCCCTACACGCCCAACCAGAAGATCCAGAAGTACCGGCTGCGCGAGGCGGGCCTCACCGCCGCGACCTGGGACGCGAACAAGGCCGGTTTCAGGGCGAGGCGCTGAGCGAAGGCGTTTTTGCGACGCGCCTCACAACCGCTCCGGCGCGGGGCCGCCATACTTGGCCGGGACCAGAGCGATGGGGGGGCTTGCGCATGATCCGCAACGTGCTCGGATACGCCGGTTTCGTGCTCCTCGGATGGTGGTTGTGGACCGGTCCCGTCCACGGCATGAGGAACATCCCCGAGGAGGAAGCCCTCAGGTTCAATGCGCAGAACATGGCGCGCTGCATGGAGGCCCGGGAATTCGCCGGCAGCGCGTCCGCCTCCGTGCGCACCGACCCGCAGCGCGCCTGCGCGCGCAAGTACGGCCTCTACCAGAGCGAGGGGCGCTGGCTCGCGGTGAATTCGCCGCGCAACTGAGCGCCTTTCGTCCTCCTTCGTCGCGCGGACTGCTGGCGCTCGCAGTCTGCGCGTCTATAATTGCCCGCAGACGAAGAATTTCCGGCTTCAAGGGGGCAAGCGCGCGTGTTCGGTCCGGTGCTGTGGCGGGGCGTGATTCCTGTGACCGTTGTCTTGCTGGGTGCGGGATCGGCGTTGGCCGACAACGCCGTGCCTCCCGATACCGTCGACCGTGCCTACGGCGTGCTGGAGCGCATGGGGCTGTTGCAGCAGGAGACCCCTGCCGCCCCGGCGGCCGCAAGCGCGCCGCGTGCCGCCGAGCCGCCGGCCGCGCCCGCGGCGGCGCCGCACGATTCCCCGACCAGCGCCTACGGCGTGCTGGAGCGCCACGGGCTCCTGCCGAAGCAGCAGGAGCCCGTGCGCGCGGCCGCTGCCGCACCGGCCAGTGCCGCTCCTCCTGTGCCGGCAGCGGATCCCGCTCCGGCTGCCCCTTCGGTGTCGACCGAACCGGCGTCGGCCGCGCCGGCGGCCGCCGCGGCAGCGCCGGCGCGCTCGCGCCTGGCCACCGGCGCGTTCGGCATGCTCGAGCGTCTCGGCCTGGTCCAGAAGCAGGCGCCGGTCGCGCCGGCAGCCGATCCGGCGACGACGGCCGCAGCGGCTCCCGCCGCGGCCAGCGGGCTGGCCGAAACCGAGGTGCGCCCCGATTCCCCGGCGCCTGCCGTCGCGGACAGCGCCGCGGTCGATGCCCGCGTCGCGACCCACGCCGCTGCCGAGCCGCCTTCGTACCAGGTGCTGCGCCGGCTGGGCCTGCTGCAGCCGCTGCCGGGCTCCGCCGCGGTGCCGATGGCCAGCGCCGGGCCCCGGGTCGACCGCGTGGTCGTCGAGAAGAGCAAGCGCAGGCTCTACCTGATGCGCAACGGGCAGACGTACCGCGAGTACCCGATCGCGCTCGGGCTGATGCCGCGCGGCCCCAAGGCGCAGGCCGGTGATCTGCGCACGCCCGAGGGCGTGTACACGCTGGACTGGCGCAACCCGAAGAGCCGCTTCTACAAGGCCATCCACATTTCCTATCCGAGCGCGGCAGACCGGCTGCGCGCCGAGGAGAAGGGCGTCGACCCCGGTGGCATGGTGATGATCCACGGGGAACACGACGAGCCCGCGATGCGGCGCATCCTGCGTCGCAAGCCCAAGGACTGGACCGAGGGCTGCATCGCACTGAACAACGAGCACATGGACGAGCTCTGGCAAACCGTTCCGGTCGGCACCCCGATCGAGATCAAACCCTGACGGGGCTCGTTGCGCCGGCGCGCCGTCGGCGGCTCCGCGCCGCTTCGTCCTGCCGCATGACGTTCTGTTAAGGAACTCCCGGCGCGGCGTCGCGCTGTTCCATACTCCGCGCCTCGACGCGTACACGGAGCAGGACCGGCATGGCGCAGAAACCCACTGAGATGTTCGGCATCGAGTTCCCGCTGTTCGCGTTCAGCCACTGCCGCGACGTGGTCGTCGCCGTGAGCAAGGCCGGCGGCATCGGCGTTTTCGGCGCGCTGCACTACACGCCGGAGCAGTTGCGCGAGGAACTGCGCTGGATCGAGTCGCACGTCGACGGACGTCCCTACGGCGTCGACCTGGTGATGCCGGAGAAGTTCGTGCGCGACGAGGGCCGCCGCGAGTTAAGCGCCGGGGAGCTCTGGGCCATGGTGCCCGAGGGGCACGTGCGCTTCGCCGGGGAGCTCTGCGACCGTTACGGTGTGCCGCCGCTGCGCGAGGGCGTGGAGCTGCGCGACACGGCCGCGCTGGCGTGGTCGGAGCAGGTGGCGCGGCAGCAGCTCGAGGTGGCGCTCGAGTTCTCGCCGGCCCTGCTGGTGAACGCCCTCGGCGTGCCGCCGGCCGACGTCGTCGCGCGGGTGCAGGCGAAGGGCATCCGCGTCGGCGCGCTGGCCGGGCGCGTGCGTCACGCGCTCAAGCAGAAGGAGGCCGGTGTCGACCTGATCATCGCCAACGGTCACGAGGCGGCCGGTCACACCGGCGAGATCACCACGATGGTGCTGGTGCCGCAGGTCGTGGAAGCCGTTCGGCCGGTGCCGGTGCTCGCCGCCGGCGGCATCGCCACGGGGCGGCAGATGGCCGCGGCGATGGTGCTCGGGGCGCAGGGCGCATGGACCGGCTCGGTGTGGCTCACCAGCGCCGAGTCCGAGCTCGACCCGGTCGTTCGCGACAAGCTGATCGCCGCGTCCTCGGAACAGACGGCACGCACGCGTTGCATCACGGGCAAGCCGGCCCGCCACCTCGTCACTCCCTACACGCAAGCCTGGGATGCCGTCGAGACGCCGGATCCGCTGCCGATGCCGCTGCAGACGATGGCGACGACGGCAGCGCTGACGCGGATCAGCCGCGCGCTGCACGCCGAGGGCGATGGCGCGCGGCAGCTCGTCACCTCGCCCGTCGGCCAGGCGATCGGGCTGATCCACCAGGTGCGCTCCTGTCGCCATATCGTGCAGGAGTTCCGCGAATCCTTCGCCGATGCCGTCGCGCAGATAGCGGACGGAGGCATCGCGTCCTGATCATGGCCTGAGCAATGCGGATCCTGCACACGTCCGACTGGCACCTCGGGCGGCAGTTCCACAACGTGTCGCTGCTGGAGGACCAGCGCCACGTGCTGGAGCAGGTGATCGGGATCGTGCGCGAACGCGGCGTGGAGGTGGTGCTGGTCGCGGGCGACATCTACGACCGTTCGGTGCCGCCGGCCGAGGCGGTGCAACTCCTCGACGACGTGGTGCACCGCCTGAGCGCCGAGTGCGGCGTGCCGCTGATCCTGATCGCCGGAAACCACGACGGCGCCGAGCGTCTCGGCTTCGGGGCGCGGCAGCTGGCGCGCGCGGGCGTGCACATCAGCGGCGTGCTGGAGCAGGAGCCCGATCCGGTGATCCTGCACGACGTCGCCGGTCCGGTGGCGTTCTATGCGCTGCCCTATGCCGAACCCGCCACGGTGCGCAGCCAGCTCGGGCTGGACGTGCAGGGCCACGAGGAGGCGATGCGCGCACTCACCGCGCGCATCCGCGCCCACAACGGCGATGGCCGGCGCAGCGTGCTGATCGCCCACTGCTTCCTGGAGGGCTTCAGCACCTGCGAGTCAGAGCGTCCGCTGTCGCTCGGCGGCGTGGAGACGGTACCGGCGGACTGCTTCGCGGGCTTCGACTACGTCGCGCTCGGCCACCTGCACGGTCCGCAGGCGCGCGGTGCGCAGCACCTGCGCTACTCGGGTTCGATCCTGAAGTACTCGTTCTCCGAGCAGAACCAGCGCAAGTCGGTGACGCTGGTCGACATGGACGCGCGAGGCGCCTGCGCCGTCGAGCAGATCCCGTTGCGTCCGCGTCGCGAGCTGCGCGTGCTGGAGGGCGAGCTCGAGGACCTGCTCGCGCGCGGCCGTCGCGACCCTGCTGCCGGAGATTACCTGCTGGTGCGCCTGCTCGACCGGCACGCGATCCTCGATCCGATGGGCAGGCTGCGCGCCGTCTACCCGAACGTGCTGCACCTCGAGCGGCCGGCGCTGGCGCTCGCGGGCGAGCGCCGGGCGCCGGACCGCGAGCGCCTGCGCGAGGGGGAGTTGCCGATGTTCCGCGATTTCTTCCTGCAGATGACCGGCGAGCCGCTCGATGCCGCGGGCGAGTCGGCCGTCGCCACGCTGCTCGAAGACATCCACCGCGGCGGCGAGCGCTGAGATGCGCCCGCTCGCGCTCGAGATGACCGCCTTCGGCCCCTTCGCCGGGAGCGAGCGCATCGACTTCCGCCGCCTCGGCGAGAACCCGCTGTTCCTGATCAACGGCCCGACCGGCGCAGGCAAGACCAGCATTCTCGATGCCATGTGTTTCGCGCTGTACGGCGAGACCACGGGCGGCGAGCGCCAGGGTGCCGAGATGCGCTCGCACCACGCGGACCCCGGGACGCTGACCGAGATCAGCTTCGAGTTCGAGCTCGCGGACAAGCGCTACCGCATCCGCCGCGTGCCCGACCAGGAGCGGCCGAAGGCGCGCGGCGAGGGCACGACGCAGCACAAGGCCGAGGCCCAGCTCGACGAGCTGGCGGCGGACGGCAGCGCGCGCAACCTCGTGCCGCGCAAGGTCGGCGAGGTCAATCATCACGTGCGCGAGCTCACGGGGCTCAGCGCCGAGCAGTTCCGCCAGGTCATGGTGCTGCCGCAGGGCCGCTTCCGCGAACTGCTGCTGGCGCCGTCGCAGGAGCGCGAGGCCATCTTCCAGCAGCTGTTCCAGACCCACGTCTACGCGCGGCTCGAGCGCGCGCTGAAGGAGCGCGCCAGCGTCCTCGCCGCGGAGATCGAGCGCCGCGGCGAGCGCGCGCGGGGGCTGCTGCAGCCGAGCGGGGCGGCGTCGGGCGATGAGCTGGCGGCGGCGGCCGCGGAGCTGGCCGGGCAGGTCGACGCCGCCGGAACCGCGCGCCGGCTCGCGGCCGAACGGCACGAGGCCGCGGCGCGCGCGCTGGATGCGGCGCGCCGGCTCGCGGAGCGCTTCGTCGCGCTCGAGGCGGCCCGGGCGGAACTGGCGCGCATCGAGGCCGGGGAGCCGGCTCGCGCCGCGCAGCGCGCGCGCATCGAGGCGGCGCTCGCGGCGCGGGCGCTGGCGCCGCTGCACGAGGCGCTCGGGCTGCGCCAGCGCGAGCACGCGCTCGCGGCCGCGCGCGAGCGTGCCGCGACCGAGGCGCTGGAGCGCGCGGTCGCAGCCGAGGATCGCGCCGCGGCGGCGCGGCGCGAGGCCACCGGCCGCGAACCGGAGCTCGAGCGGCTGCGCGACGAGGGGGCGCGGCTGCGCGCGCTGGAACCGTTCGCCGCGGCCCTGCAGCAGGACGAGCACGAGCTGCGCGAGCGGGCCGGGCAACGCGCGCACGCGGCGGCGGCGCTGGAGCGCTCCGGCGCGGCGCAGGAGTCCGCGGCGCGTGAACTGGCCGGGCTCGACGCGCGCATCGCGACGCTGCGCGCGACGACCGCGACGCTCGCCGACGCACCGGCGGCGCTGGAGCGGCACGCGGCGCTCCTGCGCGGCCGGCGACAGCTCGAGGACGCGCTGGAGGAGCTCGTCGTGCAGCGCAGGGCGCGGGATGTCGAGGCCGTGCGGCTCGGCGATGCCGCCGCCGCGGAGCGGCGGGCGAGCGAGGGGCTGCGGACGCTGCGCGCGGCGTGGCAGGCAGGACAGGCGGCCGTGCTGGCGCGCGCGCTGCAGCCCGGTGCGCCGTGCCCGGTGTGCGGCAGCGCCGACCATCCGGCGCCCGCCGCCGGCGCGCAGGCGGTGCCGGCCGAGGCCTCGCTCGATGCGGCGCAGCAAGCCGCGGAGGCCGCGCGTCGGGCGCACGAGGAAGCGCGCGTCGCGCTGGTGCGCCGCGACGACGCGATCGCCGTGCTGCAAGCGACGCAGGCGAGGCTCGCCGCCGAGCTCGGCGCGCACGCCGCGCTGCCGCTCGCGGAGCTCGAGCGGCAGGCGGCCGGGCTGCGCGCGGACGTGCAGGCGCTGCAGCGCGCGCGCGAGGAACTCGTCGCCGAGGACGCGCGGCGTGCCGGCAGCCTGTCCCGGCTGGCCGAACGCGCCGCGGAGCTCGAGGCGGCGCGCGAGGCCGCCGCGCGGGCGCGCCACGCCGAGACCGAGGCCGAGGCCACGCTGCAGGCGCGCCGTGCGCAGCTCCCCGAGGCCTTGCGCCCGGCCGGGGCGCTGGCCGCGGCCCTGACGGCGACGACGGCGGCGCTGGCGCACCTCGAGGCCGCGATCGAGGCCGCGGAGCGGGCGCAGCAGCAGGCGCGCGAGGGCCTGGCGGGGGCCCGGGCCGAGGCGAGCGCGGCGGGGGCCGCCCTGGCGCGCATGGCGGGGTTGCTGCAGGCGACGGAC
>CAYXJM010000074.1:0-9855 GCA_964465455.1 uncultured Klebsiella sp. | reverse complement strand
ACTTCGCCACCGGCGTGCGCACGCTGATGCGGCAGGATCCGGACATCATCATGGTGGGCGAGATCCGCGACCGCGACACCGCCGAGATGGCGGTGCAGGCGGCGCTCACCGGGCACCTGGTGCTGTCGACGCTGCACACCAACGACAGCCCCTCGGCGATCACGCGGCTGCTCGAGCTCGGCGTGCCCGCCTACCTGATCCGCGCCACCGTGCTGGGCGTCATGGCGCAGCGCCTGCTGAGGCTGCTGTGCCCGCACTGCAAGGTGCCGGCCGCGATCGACGAGGAGGTGTGGAGCCGCCTCGTCGCGCCGTGGAAGGCGAAGCCGCCCGCGACGGTCTACGCCGCCAATGGTTGCCTCGAGTGCCGCAACACCGGCTACGCGGGCCGCCAGGGCATCTACGAGATCCTGCGCGTCGATGGCGCGGTGCAGCGCGCCGTGCGCGAGAACTGCGACAGCGACGAGTTGCGGCTGCTCGGCATGCGCGCCGGCATGAAGACGCTGCGGCTCGCCGGCGCGCGCAAGATCGCCGCCGGGCTCACGACCCTCGAAGAGGTGCTGCGCGTGGCGCCGATGGACTCAGGCAGGGAAAGCGCATGAACGGATTGCCCCTCGACCACGTTCCGGCCCCGCTGCGGGCCCAGGCCGCGCGCGACTGGCAGGACGTCCTCGCCGCGCTGGAGCCGGCGCCGCGCGAGGCGCTGCAGGCCCGGCTCGCCGCCGATGCCCTGCTGGCCGCCGCGCTGGCACGCGTGCTGGCCTGCAGCCAGTTCGTGGCGCAGGCCTTAGCGCGTGACGGCGGGCTGCTGCCCGCGCTGCTCGCGAGCGGCGACCTGGCGCGCAGCTACGACGGGAGCGAGTTCCGCGAGCGCCTGGCGCAGGCGCTGCCGGGCGATGCCGACGAGGCGCGCCTCGCCGCGGAGCTGCGCCGGCTGCGCCGGCGCGAGATGGTGCGCATCGTGTGGCGCGACCTGCTGCGCCTCGCGGACCTGGGCGAGACCACGCGCGATCTCACCTGGCTGGCCGAGGCCACGGTCGAGGCGGCCGTCGCGCACGGCCACGCGCAGCTCGCGGCGCGCCACGGCGAGCCGCGCGGGCGCGACTCCGGCGCCCCGCAGCGCCTGGTGGTGCTCGGCATGGGCAAGCTCGGCGCCTGCGAGCTGAACCTGTCCTCGGACATCGACCTGATCTTCGCCTACCCCGAGCAGGGCGAGACCGACGGCGAGCGCGCGCTCAGCAACCAGGAGTTCTTCACGCGGCTCGGGCAGCGCGTGATCAAGGCCGTCGACGCCAGGACCCAGGACGGTTTCGTCTTCCGCGTAGACATGCGCCTGCGGCCCTACGGCGACTCCGGCGCGCTCGCGCTGAACTTCGACGCGATGGAGGAGTACTACCAGGACCAGGGCCGCGACTGGGAGCGCTACGCGATGATCAAGGCGCGCGTGATCGCGGGCGATCACGCCGCCGGCGAGCAGCTGCTCGCGGCGCTTCGCCCCTTCACCTACCGCCGCTACATCGACTTCAGCGCGATCGAGTCGCTGCGCGGCATGAAGGCGATGATCAACCGCGAGGTGCAGCGCCGCGGCAAGACCACCGACGTGAAGCTCGGCGCCGGCGGCATCCGCGAGATCGAGTTCATCGCGCAGTCCTTCCAGCTGATCCGCGGCGGACGCGAGAGCGCGCTGCAGGAGCGCCGGCTGCTGCCGGTGCTGGAACTGCTCGGCGGGCTGGGCTACCTGCCCGCCGCCGTGGTGGCCGAGCTCGCCGCGGCCTACGTGTTCCTGCGCAACACCGAGCACGCGATCCAGGCCTGGGCCGACCAGCAGACCCAGGCCCTGCCGGACGACGAGCCGGGCCGGCTGCGGCTCGCCTTCGCGATGGGCTTCGCCGGCTGGGAGGCCTTCGCCGCCGAGCTCGAGTGCCACCGCGCGCGCGTGCGGCGGCATTTCGCCGACGTCGTCGCGCCCCAGGAGCAGCCGTCCGAGCAGGCCGCGCCCGACGCCTGGCGCGTGCTGTGGGCGATGGAGAAGGAGCCTGAACTGCTGCTGGAACTGCTGGAGGCCGGCGGCTACGAGGATCCGCCCGACACCCTGAAGCTGCTCGCGGCGCTGCACGAATCCAACCGCCTGAAGACCCTGCAGGCCGCGGGCCGCGCGCGGCTCGACCGCTTCATGCCGCTGCTGCTGGCCGCCGCGGCGGCGACGGACCACCCCTCGGTGGTGATCGCGCGCACCATGCCGCTGGTGGAGTCGGTGCTGCGCCGCAGCGCCTACCTGGTGCTGCTCGAGGAGAACCCCGGCGCGCTGGAGCAGCTGGTGCGCCTGGTGAGCGCGAGCCCCTGGATCGCGCAGGAGCTCGCGAACCACCCGGTGCTGCTCGACGAGCTGATCGACCCGCGCGCGCTGTACGCCCTGCCCGACCGCGCCACGCTGGCCGCCGATCTGCAGCAGCACATGCTGCGCATCCCGCTCGCGGACCTCGAGGCCCAGATGGAGGCGCTGCGCCACTTCAAGCTCGCGCACGGGCTGCGCTGCGCGGCGTCCGAGGTCACCGGCGCGCTGCCGCTGATGAAGGTGAGCGACTACCTGAGCTTCCTCGCCGAGGCGATCCTCGGACACGTGCTCGCGGTGGCCTGGCACTACCTGGTCGAGCGGCACGGCACGCCGCAGAAGGCGCCGGGCGTCGCGTGCGACCCGGACTTCGTCATCGTCGCCTACGGCAAGCTCGGCGGCATCGAGCTCGGGCACGGCTCCGACCTCGACCTGGTGTTCCTGCACGACGCCGACCCGGGGCTGGCCACCGACGGCGAACGCCCCCTCGACAACGGCGTGTTCTTCACGCGCCTCGGGCAGCGGATCATCCACGTGCTCACGGCGTACACGCCGCTCGGCCAGCTCTACGAGGTCGACATGCGCCTGCGTCCCTCGGGCGCGGCGGGACTGCTGGTCTCCACGCTCACGGCCTTCCGCGAGTACCAGCACCACCAGGCGTGGACCTGGGAGCACCAGGCGCTGGTGCGCGCCCGCCCGGTGGCGGGCTGTCCGCGGCTTGCGGCGCGCTTCGAGGAGCTGCGTCGCGAGGTGCTGGCGAGGCCGCGTGAACCGGAGCAGCTGCGGCACGACGTGACCGGGATGCGCGAGAAGATGCGCGCCCACCTGCTGAAGCCCGAAACCAGCGGCGGTAAAAGTCCGCGTTTCCATCTGAAGCAAAGTGTCGGCGGTATCGTCGACATAGAATTCATGGTTCAATATTGCGTGCTGGCCTGGTCGGGAAGCCAGGCGGCCTTGAGCGTCTACACGGACAACATCCGCATCCTCGAGGCACTGAGTGAGAGCGGCCTGATGGCGTCAGAGGACGCGCGGGTGCTCACCGAGGCGTACAAAGCCTACCGCACCGTGGTTCATCGACTCACCCTTCAGCAGCAGGACGACATCGTTCCCGCAGGCGAATACCAGGCGCTGCGCGACGAGGTCGTGCGGGTTTGGGACGCGTTGCTGGGCAGTGAACAGACCGGGGAGAACAACACATGAATTTCGACGATCGTGACGGCGTGATCTGGTACGACGGCAAGCTGGTGCCCTGGCGCGAGGCGCGCACCCACGTGCTGACGCACACGCTGCACTACGGCATGGGCGCGTTCGAGGGCGTGCGCGCCTACCACACCGCCGACCGCGGCACCTGCATCTTCCGCCTGCAGGAGCACACCGACCGCCTGTTCCGCTCGGCCCACATCCTGCGCATGGACATGCCGTTCGACAAGGACACGGTCAACGCGGCGCACCGCGCCGTGATCCGCGAGAACGGGCTGAAGGAAGCCTACCTGCGCCCGCTCGCCTACCTCGGCTCCGAGGGCATGGGCCTGCGCGCCGAGGGCCTGAAGACGCACGTGGTCGTCGCGGCCTGGGAGTGGCCTTCCTACATGGACCCCGAGGCGCGCGAGCGCGGCATCAAGGTGCGCACCTCGTCGTACACGCGCCACCACGTCAACATCACGATGTGCAAGGCGAAGGCGGTCGGCAACTACACCAACTCGATGCTCGCGCTGCGCGAGGCGATCGACAGCGGCGCCGAGGAAGCGCTGATGCTCGACAACGAGGGCTACGTGGCCGAGGGCAGCGGCGAGAACTTCTTCATGGTGCGCCAAGGCAGGCTGCACACGCCGGAGCTGACCTCCTGCCTCGAGGGGATCACGCGCGACACCGTGATCCAGCTCGCGCGCGACATGGGCCTCGAGGTCGTCGAGCGGCGCATCACGCGCGACGAGGTCTACGTCGCCGACGAGGCCTTCCTCACCGGCACCGCGGCCGAGGTCGTCCCGATCCGCGAGCTCGACGGCCGCACCGTGGGCACCGGCCGCCGCGGCCCGCTGACCACCGAGCTGCAGGCGCGCTACTTCGACCTGGTGCGCGGCAAGCGCGCCGATCACCCCGAGTGGCTGGCGCCCGTCGCCGGCTGATCCTGCTCTCCCGCGTGGCCGCGCCGGCGGCCACGCGCCTCAGGGCGTCTGGGGCTGCGCGAAGATCTCGACCACGCTTCCCTTCGGATCCGCGCAGCGGTGCAGCGGCGTCAGCAGCCAGCGGTACGCCTGCAGCTGTTGCGCCAGCTCGTCCTGTCCGCGCTTGACGTGCACGATCCAGTAGCCGCTGCCCGCGACCGGCGCGCGCAGTTCGGTGATCAGCACGTTGGCGTCCTGCGCGGTCTGGTAGTCCCAGCGCCCGCCGCTGGTCCACGCCAGCTGCTTGTCGTTGGCGAACACCGGGCTGCCGGGCGGCAGGTTCGCGCGCAGCCAGTGCGCGCATTCGTTCAGGTACGGCTTTGGCCGGTCCAGCCCGAGCAGCAGGTCGAGGCCCGCGAGCAGCAGCGCGGCCGCGACGAAGCCGGCGCGCGCGGTGGCGCCGCGCGCCGACACGCGCGCCGCGATCGCCTGCAGGCTGCGCGCCGCCGGTGCCAGCAGCAGCATGACGGCGAGCATCACGTAGCGCGTGTCGAGGAAGTGGCGGTAGGCGACGAAGGCCGCCGCGATCAGCAGGGCGCCGGCGAGCATCACCGCGTAGGCGCGGCGATTGGCCGCCGCCGGCGTCACGCCGGCGCGCCACAGGCCGTGCGCCAGCAGCAGGCCCTGCAGCGGCCCGAGTCCGTTCAGGAGCTTCGCGAGCAGGATCACGAGCAGGCCGCCGGCGAGCGACAGCGCGGCGACGTCGGCGGAGTGCGGATCCAGCACCTCGCTCGCGTAGCGCCCGGCGGCGGCGCGGAAGTGCGCCGGTATGTCGCGCCACAACGCGGCCGGCACGTCGTTCGCGTCGCGCATCGGCTGCGCGAAGGTGCCGGGGTCGAGCGCCGCGACCGCGAGCAGCGCGAGCGCCATCGCGCCGAACACCAGGGCCCAGGCGAGCAGCATGCGCGCGAGCGCCGCGCCGCGCGCGCCGCGCGCCGAGAGCAGCAGCACCGGCGGCAGCAGCAGGCCGAACACCAGGGCCTCGGGGCGCAGCGCGGCGGCGAGCAGCGTCGCGGGCGCCCACAGCAGCAGCCAGCGCGCCCGGCCGTCGTCGAGGTGGCGCAGCCACGCGCAGAACGACGCGAACAGCAGCGCCCAGTAGCCGGTGTCGCGGATGATGAAGCCGAAATAGTTGTTCAGCTTCGGGTGCGCGAGGATCAGCAGCGCCGCCCACGGCAGCACGCCGCGGTCGCCGTAGAGCAGGCGGCAGAATTCCGCGAACGCGAGCGCGAGCAGCACGCAGAACACCGCGTCCAGGCACACCGCGCTGTGCGTGAGCGAGAGCCCCGAGGCGGCGTGTATCGTCGCGATCAGCCACGGGTAGAACGGGCGGTCGTAGAGCGCGAAGGCCGACGAGAGCCCCTCGGGACCGATGCGCCCGGCCAGCAGCAGGTAGAGCACGCCGTCCTCGTTGACCAGCGGGCTGCGCAGGTTGGCGAAGGCGAACAGCGCCAGCGTCGCCGCGGCGAGCAGCAGGTAGAAGCGCGACAGCCCCGTCGTCGGCGCGCTCATTGCGCGGGCGCGCCGGCGACGACGCGGAAAACCTCGATGCGCGCGCCGCCTTCGCCGTCGAAGCGCGCGAGCGGTGCGAGCCGCGGCGTGTAGCCCGCGAGCGCGGCATCGAGGGCGGGGTCGCGCCGGTCGCGGCGCAGGATCCAGTACCCGACGCCGGCGAGCGGCGCGCGGTGCGCGGCGATCAGCGCGTCGCCCGCGCTCGCCTCGTTCCAGTCGAAGCGCCCGCCGCTGTACCAGGCGAGGGTGCGGTCGTTGCTGAACACGCGCGCATTGCCGGGCAGCTGCGCCTGCATCCACGCGATGGCCTGGTGGCGGTAGTCCTGGCGGGTGCCGAAGCGCACGAGCCCCTCGGCCGCGAGCAGCACGATCGCCGCGCCCACCAGCAGGTAGAACGCGCCCTGGCGCCGTTCGCGGCGCGCGCTCTCGGCGAGCGAGCGCAGGGCCAGCGCCGCCGGGACCAGCGCGAAGAGGCACAGCATCACCAGGTGGCGCTCGGCGACGAACTGGTGCGCGAGCACGAAGGTCGCCACGATCAGCAGCGCCGTGCCCGCGAGCACGCGCCAGGTTGCGCGGGCGACCGCGGGCAGGCCGGTGCGCCCGGCCACGACGCCCCAGCCGAGCAGCGCGCAATAGACGAGCCCGATCGCCGCGGCGAACTTCAGCGCCAGCACCGTCATGAGCCCGGTGGCCAGGGATACCGGTGCCAGCGCCCCGACGCGCGGGTCGAGCACGGCGTCGGCGTAGCGGGCCGTGGCGCCGGCGAAGCCGTCGGCGATCGTGGCGGTGAGCGCGTCCAGCGTGCCGGCGAGCGCGTCGAGCGGCGCCTGCAGCATGTCGAAGCGCGCCAGCACCAGCAGCGGCACCAGCGCGAGCAGGCCCATGCAGGCGTAGAGGCGCGCCGCGTTCATGATGCGCGTGGCGAGGGTCTCGCCGCGGAGGCAGGAAAGCGGCAGCAGCGCCATGTAGACCAGCGCTTCGGGCCGGAACGCCGCGGCCGCGGCGCCGAGCAGCGCCCACCACAGGCCGTCGCGCCAGCGCAGCGTTGCCTGGTAGCGCAGCAGCGGCAGCAGCGCGCTGACCATCAGCGCCCAGAAGCCGAAGTCGCGCAGCACGAAGCTGCGGTACTCGTTCAGCAGCGGAAACAGCAGCACCAGCAGCGCGACCCACGGCGCGAGCTCGCGCTCGCCGCAGAGCGTCGTGGCGAAGCGCGTGAAGCTCGCCACCAGCAGCGCGAGCAGCGCCGCATCGAGCAGGTGCGCGCTGGCGAGCAGCGAGAGCCCGCTCAGCCGGTGCAGCCCCGCGATCAGGAGCGGATAGGCCGGGTGGTCGAAGGCGGCGAACGCGGCCAGCAAGCCCGTGCCCGCCGCCTCGCGCGCGAGCACCAGGTGGAACACGCCGTCCTCGTTGACGATCGGGTCGCGCAGTATCGCCAGCGCCGACAGCGCGCAGCTCGCCGCGATCAGCAGGAGGTAGAAGTGGCGTTGGTTCTCGCTCCGTGAACCCAGCATCTGGCAGGTCGAATCCGCATGTCGGCAAGGCGCGCGGTAGTATGCAGCAAGGGTGCCCCCAAGTCAGCCGTCGCGCGGCGCTCGGCCCGGCCGCGCGGATGCGCTGTGCTAACATCGCCGCCGCCTTGCGGGGGACGCTTCCGACGATGAAAGTGCTGGTGACCGGAGTGAACGGACAGGTGGGCTGGGAGCTCGCGCGCCGCGTGCCCGCCGGCGTCACGCTCGATGCCGCCGACCGCGCGACGCTCGACCTCGCGGCCGACGACGTCGCCGCGCGCGTGATCGCGCGCCGCCCCGACGTCATCATCAACGCCGCCGCCTACACCGCGGTCGACCGCGCCGAGAGCGAGGCCGCGCTCGCGCATCGCGTCAACGCCGACGGCGCCGGAGCCGTCGCCCGCGCCGCGCGCGAACTGGGCGCGCGGCTGGTGCACGTGTCCACCGATTTCGTGTTCGATGGCAGCGCCTCGCGACCCTACGCGCCGGACAGCGCACCGGCGCCGCTCGGCGCCTACGGCGCCAGCAAGCTCGCCGGCGAGCGGCGCGTCTGCGAGGAGAGCGCCGGCCGCGCCGTGATCGTGCGCACCGCCTGGGTCTACTCGGCGCACGGCGGCAACTTCGTGAAGACCATGCTGCGCCTGATGCGCGAACGCGAGCGCGTAGCGGTGGTGGCGGACCAGGTCGGCACGCCGAGCTGGGCCGGCCTGCTGGCGGGCGCGCTGTGGGAGCTGGCGCTCAGGCCCGAGGTGCACGGGACCCTGCACTGGACCGATCTCGGCGTTGCCAGCTGGTACGACTTCGCGGTGGCGATCCAGGAGGAGGCGCTGGCGCGCGGCCTGCTCGGGCGCGCGGTGCCGGTGGAGCCGATACGCACCGAGGACTATCCCACGCCGGCGCGGCGGCCCGCCTACAGCGTGCTCGACAAGAGCGCCACGCTGGCCGCGCTCGCCGCGCCGCGCCTGCACTGGCGCGCGGCCCTGCGCGCGATGCTCGACGACCTGAAACGAAGCGGATGAAGGGAACTCCATGACACGCAGACTGCTGGTCACCGGCGCGGCCGGTTTCATCGGCGCGAACTTCTGCCATTACTGGCTCGCGCGCCACCCCGGCGACCGGCTGGTGGCCTACGATGCGCTCACCTACGCCGGCAACCGCGCGAACCTGCGCGCGCTGGAGGGCGCCGACACGTTCCGTTTCGTGCACGCCGACATCGCCGACACGGCCTGCGTCGCCGGGCTGCTGCGCGAGGAGGCCATCGACACGATCGTGCACTTCGCCGCCGAGAGCCACGTCGACCGCTCCATCGACGGCCCCGACGCGTTCATCGCGACCAACGTGGTGGGCACGCACAGCCTGCTGAAGGCGGCGCGCGAAGTCTGGCTGGGCGCCGGCCGCCCGCCCGAGCACCGCTTCCACCACGTCTCGACCGACGAGGTCTTCGGCTCGCTCGCGCCCGATGCGCCGGCCTTCACCGAGACCCTCGCCTACGCGCCGAACTCGCCCTACTCGGCCAGCAAGGCCGCCTCCGACTACCTGGTGCGCGCCTACCACCACACCTACGGCCTGCAGGTGACGACCAGCAACTGCTCGAACAACTATGGACCGTGGCACTTCCCCGAGAAGCTGATCCCGCTGTGCATCGTGAACATCCTGCAGGGCCGCAGCCTGCCGATCTACGGCGACGGGCGCAACATCCGCGACTGGCTCTACGTCTCGGACCATTGCCGCGGCATCGAGCTGGTGCTGCAGAAGGGTGTGGTCGGCGAGACCTACAACATCGGCGGCAACAACGAGTGGGCGAACATCGACATCGTGAACCTGCTCTGCGACCTGGTCGACCAGGCCTTCGCCGCCGATGCGAGCCTCGCCGCGCGCTTTCCCGACGCGCCGCCCGCGCGCGGGCGGCCGTGCCGCGACCTGATCACCTTCGTGCGCGATCGCGCCGGCCACGATCGCCGCTACGCGATCGACGCCTCCAAGATCGGCCGCGAGCTCGGCTACGCGCCCGCCGAGAGCTTCGAGACCGGCATCCGCAAGACGCTCGACTGGTTCCTCGCCAACGAGCCGTGGTGGCGGGCGATCCTGGATGGTTCGTACCGCATCTGAGGCGTCTTTATGCTCGCATGTCACGGTTAGCGCCAACCGTCGGCGTTCGAGTACCTGCCGGCTCTGCGGACACGGCGTGAATACATCCCTGTAGCCTCTCTGTCGCCATCCACGGCGACAGAAGGTCCGCGGCACCGGCAGGTACTCGAACGCCTCGCGCTGGTGGCGACCGAAACAAGCGCTTGAACGGGATTTCATGGGTTGGCGGAGCGTCAGCCGAGCGGCTGCGCTG